>CAXTNB010000077.1:5911-9703 GCA_964245385.1 uncultured Acetobacteraceae bacterium
CCGCCCGCTTCGCCGAGTACTGCGGCATCGTCGGGCGGCGGCTGGGCGACCGGGCAGTTCGACGTCTTCGAGTCGGTACTGACCGCGGTGCGGGTGCGCGGCGTCTATGTCGGCGTGTTCGGCGACCGCAAGGGCGACAGCCTGCCGGCGCCGAAGATCACGCTGAACGGCTCGATCAGCTACCGCTGGGAGCTGGGCCGCTTCGACCTGCTCACCGGTGCGGATTACAGCCTGCGCAGCACCTACCGCTCGCTGTTCGGCAGCCTCTACGACGTCGCCGGATACACGCTGGTGAACGCCAACGTGACGCTGTCGCCGAAGGGCGGCCGCTGGAGCCTGTCGGCGTTCGGCCAGAACATCCTCGACAAGCAGTACGACGTCGACCGCAACTTCTTCGTCGCCGGCGACGACGTCGCACTCGCGGGATTGCCGGCGACCTGGGGCGTGCGCGCCTCGGTGAACTTCTGACGCCGCCGCAGGACAAGGAGCCGCCGATGAGCAGCCTGATCGAGCTCGACACCGCCGGCCTGCTCGCCGGCTACGCGTCGGGAGCCTTCTCCCCCAGCGAATACATCGACGCGCTGGTCGCGCACATCGCCGCCTGGGAGCCGCACCTCAACGCGCTCTACGCCTACCAGCCGGAGCGCGCGCGAGAGGAAGCGGCGCGGTCGACGCGGCGCTGGCGCGACGCCGCACCCTGCGGGCCGCTCGACGGCATCCCGGTGACGCTCAAGGAGCTGATCGCGACCAGGGGCACGCCGACGCCGTCCGGCACCGCCGCGTCGGAGCTGGTGCCGGAAGCGGAGGACGCGCCGCCGGCGGCGCGGCTGCGCGAGGCCGGGGCGATCCTGCTCGCCAAGACCATCGCACCCGATTACGGGATGCTGTCGTCGGGCCTGTCCAGCTTGCATCCGCTGGCGCGCAATCCCTGGGACCTCGCCACCAGCCCCGGCGGCTCCAGCGCCGGGGCGTCGGCGGCGGCGGCGGCCGGCTACGGGCCGCTGCACGTCGGCACCGATATCGGCGGCTCGGTGCGGCTGCCGGCGGCGTGGTGCGGCCTGGTCGGCTTCAAGCCGACGCTCGGCCGGGTGCCGATCGATCCGTACTATGTCGGGCGCTGCGCCGGGCCGATGACGCGCACGGTCGACGACGCCGCCCGGCTGATGGCCGTCCTCGCCCGCCCGGACCAGCGCGACGCCACCAGCCTGCCGCCGCAGACGATCGCCTGGCAGCAGCCGCTGCCCGCGGTGCGCGGCCTGCGCATCGGGCTGATGCAGGACGCGGGCTGCGGCATGGTGCCGGATCCGCAGATCGCCGCCGCCGTCGATGCCGCCGCCGGCCTGTTCGAGCGGGAGGGCGCGCAGGTCGTGCCGGTGGCGCCGGTGCTGAGCCGGCAGATCCTGGACGGGATCGACATCTACTGGCGCGCCCGTTGCTGGGCCGACATCGCCCGCCTGCCCGCGGCGCGTCGCGACAAGGTGCTGCCCTACGTCCTGCAGTGGGCGTCGCCGGGTGCCGCGGTGTCGGGACCCGACGCCGTCGACGGGTTCAACCGCACCTTCGAGCTGCGCCGGCGCTGCGCCGCCCGGTTCGCGGACCTGGACGCGGTGCTGTCGCCGACCACGCCGAACCTCGCCTTTCCCGCCGAGTGGGCGTCGCCGCTGAACGACCCGCAGCGACCGTTCGAGCACATCGCCTTCACCCTGCCGTGGAACATGTCCGAGCAGCCGGCGCTGTCGCTGAATTGCGGCTTCTCCGCCGGAGGCACGCCGATCGGCCTGCAGATCGTCACCCGTCGCTTCGACGACCTCCGGGCGCTGCAGCTGGCGCGCTGGTTCGAGGCGCGTCGCGGCCGGGTCCGCTGGCCGACGCCGCCGAGCCGGGGAGCGGGCGGATGAACCGCCGCGCCCTGATCGCGCGCCTCGGCGGCGGACTGGCTGCCCTCGCGCTGCGTCCCCGAGCGGGCGCGGCCGCACCCAACGGCCCGGGGCAGCCCGGCCCACTCGACCTGATCACCGACGTCGCCGGACTTCGCGTGGGGCAGGCGGACGACGCGCGCGTGCGCACCGGCGTCACCGTCATCCTGCCGGACGACCGCGCGGATTGCGCGGTGGACGTGCGCGGCGGCGGCCCCGGCACGCGCGAGACCGACGCGCTCGACGCCTGGAACCTGGTGCGCTCGGCGGACGCGGTGGTGCTGTCCGGCGGCTCGGTCTACGGGCTGGCGGCGGCCGACGGCGTCGCCACCTGGCTCGGCGCGCACGGGCGCGGCTTCGCCCTGGTCAGGCAGCCCGGCGTGCCGCCCTCCCCGGTGGTGCCGGCGGCGATCCTGTTCGACGTCGCCGACGGCGGCGACAAGAACTGGGGGATGAACCCGCCCTACCGCGACCTCGGCATACGCGCGGTCGAGGCGGCGTCGCGCGCCGTGCGGCTCGGCACCGCGGGGGCCGGCTACGGCGCCGGCGCCGGCGCGCTCAAGGGCGGCACCGGATCCGCCTCCCTGGTCACCCACGACGGCATGACGATCGGCGCCATCGTCGCGGTCAACAGCGCGGGCTCCACCACCGTGCCCGGCGACCGGCATTTCTGGGCCGGCGCGCTGGAGATGAACAAGGAATTCGGCGGTCTGGGTCCGGGTGCCACACCGGTGGCCGGCGAGGACTGGGGGCTGGCCAAGATCAATCCGGGTGCGCGGGCCAACACCACCATCGCCTGCGTCGCCACCGACGTGGCACTCGATCCGGACGAGCTGAAGCGGGTGGCGATCATGGCGCAGGACGGGCTGGCGCGCGCGATCCGGCCGGTGCACTCGCCGTTCGACGGCGACGTCGTGTTCGCGCTCTCCACCGCGCGCCGGCAGCAGGGCGGCCCGAGCCGCCCCTTCACGGTGGCGCGGATCGGCAGTGCCGCGGCGGACGTGCTGGCACGCGCGGTGGCGCGCGGCGTCTACGAGGCGACGCTGCCGCCGGGCATGCAGGGCAGGACCTGGCGCAGCCTGTGACGCCCTGGGAGCAGGCGTGACGTCGTCGCGGCGCCTGCTGATCGGCCTCGGCGTGCCGTTCGCGGCCGTGCTGCCGAGCATCCCGCTGCTGGCCGCGCTGCGTGCCGCGCCCTTCGGCGTGCCGGTCGCCGTGCTGTGGCTGTTCGGCTGCATCCCGCTGACCTCGGCCTGCCTGGCGCTGTGCTGGCGGCACGACCGGCACGAGGCGGCAGAGGAGGATGGCGGGGCGCCCGATCCATGACCGCGACGTTCCTCGCCCTGATCGCGCTGTCGCTGCTGGCGGCCCTGCTGTCGCGGCGCGGCCACCGGCATCAGCGGGCGGCCGACTTCTTCGTCGCCTCCGGCCAGTTCGGCACCGTCCTGTTCTTCTTCCTGGCGGTGGGCGAGACCTACAGCGTCGCCACCATCCTGGGCTTTCCGGGCGGGGTCTACGCGCGCGGCACCAGCTTCGTCAGCTGGTTCCTCGGCTACATCCTGCTCTCGTTCCCGGTCGGCTACTTCCTCTACCCGTGGATCTGGCGCGCCGGCCGGCGCTACGGCGCCGTCACCCTGCCCGACCTGTTCCGCGCGCACTTCGACAGCCGCGCCCTGGAGCTGGTGGTGACGATCGCCTCCATCCTGTTCCTGGTGCCGCTCGGGGTGATGCAGTTCATCGGCCTGGACACGGTGTTCCTCAGCCTCGGCTGGGCGGTGCCGCCGCTCTCGCTCACCATCCTCGCCGGCCTGCTCGCCTTCACCTACATCGCGATCTCCGGCATCCGGGCGCCGGCCTACGTCGCGGTGCTGAAGGA
>CAXTNB010000078.1:0-364 GCA_964245385.1 uncultured Acetobacteraceae bacterium
GCCGAGCGGCGCGATCACCCGGCTCCCGGTGCCGAACCGCTCGCCGCCGTCGGGCAGCTGGGCGAGCGTCTGCACCAGCCCCTTGCCCAGGGTGGCGCTGCCGACCACCACCGCGCGCCGGTGATCGGCCAGCGCCGCGGCCATGATCTCGGCGGCGCTGGCGGTGCGGCCATCCACCAGCACGACGATCGGGATGCCGCCGGTGAGGTCGCCGCCGCGGACGCTCCAGATGTGGTTGGCCTGCGGGTCGCGGCCGCGCGTGACCACCGCGATCCCGTGATCGAGCACCAGCGCCACCGAGGTCACCGCCTGCTGCAGCAGGCCGCCGCGGTTGCCGCGCAGGTCGAAGATCAGCCCGTGCACC
>CAXTNB010000078.1:374-1902 GCA_964245385.1 uncultured Acetobacteraceae bacterium
CGCCCAGGCCCAGCTCGGTGGCGACAGCCAGGTCGTACTCGCCCGCCGGGTCGCCGGCTTCGGCGGCGCGGCGATACCAGGTGGCGGCCTCGGCCGGGTCGGGCGGCACGCCGCGGCCGGCCTGCGCGGCCGCCTGCGGCGGCGGCATCGCCGGGTCCAGGAACTGGCTCATCTCCTGCGCGGTGCCGCTGGAGAAGCCGGTGACGCGCAGCACGACGATGTCGCCGCTGGAGAAGGCGAACACCGTCTCCGGCGGCACCGGCGCCCGGGTCAGGGTGACGCTACGCGTCGCGCCGCGCCCGGCAGGGGCGGTCAGCAGCACGACGACGCTGCCGGCGTCGCCGCGCAGCCAGCCCGCGATGGTGGCCTCGTCCTGGTTGCGGGTGGCACGGCCGTCGACCGCGAGCAGCCGCTGCCCGGCGGCGATGCCGGCGGCCCAGGCGGGTCCGTTGGCGTTGACCGCGCTGATCAGCGCCGAGCGGCCGGCGCGGGTGACGGTGATGCCGGCGCTGGCCTGCGCGCCCTCTCGCGCGTCGCGGTCGCTGCTCGCGGGCGCAGGGGCGATGTAGCGCGAGTACGGATCGAGGTGGTCGAACAGCTCGTCGAAGAAGCTCTGGATCAGCGCCTGCTGGCCGGTGCTGCGGATCTGCGCCGAGCCGCGCCAGGCGGCGTCGGCCATCGCCACCACGGTGCGCGTCCAGCCATCGAGGTCGGCCTCCGCCGGCGTCCTCTGCGCGTGCAGCACGCCCTGCGGGGTGACCAGGCGGATCAGGGTGCCCTCCACCTCGACGGTCAGGGCGGGATCGATCACGGTCAGGCCGTTCAGCCCCCACAGCGAGAACTGCCGGCTGCTCACCGCTTCCAGGGTGCGCGGCCCGAGGAACTCGAGGGCGGCGCCGATCACGCTGCGCGCGCCGGCGGCGTCGAAGCCGCCCGGCTCGCGCGCGCCGGGCGCTGCCTGGCCGAGGCCGGACTGCGGCGCGCAGAGCAGCACCACCACCAGCAGCGCCGCGTGCACCTGCCGGCGCCGGGTCGTGCCGGGCGTGGCGGTCATGGACGGCGTGCGGGACCTCCGCGCGGCGACGCGCCGCGGCCGCGCGAGGATGCCGGCGGCGCCGCCTCGATCGCGAACAGCAGGCCGCCGGTGACCGGCGCCGCCTCGACCAGGCGCACCCGCACCGCCTGGGTCAGGCGGTAGCACAGCCGCGAGCGCCGACCCGTCAAAGCTTGTGCCGCCTCGTCATGCATCCACACATCGTCCGGCAGGGTGGAGACGGGAACCAGACCGCTGGCGCCGCTCTCGACCACTGTGACGAAAAGCCCGAACCGGGTCACGCCGGAAATGCGCGCCTCGAAGCTGCTTCCGACCTTGTCCGACATATATGCAACGATATAGCGCGCCGTCGCCTCGCGCTCGGCCAGCGCCGCGCGTCGTTCCGCCGTCGTCACGTGCGCGCCGGTCTCCTCCAGCGCGGGACCGTCCTCGGCGCGCAGCCCGCCCTCGCCGAGGCCCAGCCCCGCGATCAGC
>CAXTNB010000078.1:1912-9684 GCA_964245385.1 uncultured Acetobacteraceae bacterium
GGCCGAAATGGCCGATATTATCGGGCGAGTACTCGGCCTGGCTCTGGCTGCGCAGCACCGTCTCGTTGACCTGCGGCGCGCGCTCGCTGCCGGCGACCTGCCGCAGCACCGCGTCGAGGTCGGCGGGGCGCAGCTCGCCCGCCGGTTTGAGCGGCAGGTCCAGGGTGGCGAGGAAGTCGCGCAGCGCCTGCAGCTTCTCCGGCGAGGGCGGCGCGTGGATCCGGTACAGGCAGGACAGCCGCAGTGCGCGCAGCTGCTGCGCCGCCGCGACGTTCGCCAGCACCATGAACGCCTCGACCAGCCGGTGGCTGTCCAGCCGCGGGCGTGGCGCGATCGCGACCACCCGTCCGGCTCCGTCGAGCTCGACCCGGCGCTCCGGCAGGTCGAGCTCCAGCGTGCCGCGCCGCTCGCGCGCCGCCAGCAGCGCCCGGTAGGCGCCGAACAGCGAGCGGCGCAGCCCGTCCGGCACGCCGTGCAGCGGCGCGTCGCGGTCCTCCGCCTGCTGCAGGGCGGTGTAGGTGAGGCGCGAGGCGCTGCGCATCAGGCCGCGGCCGAAGCGGCGCGACAGCAGGTTGCCGTCGCGGTCGATCAGCAGCTCGACGAACAGGCAGCCGCGATCCTCGTCCGGGCGCAGCGAGCACCAGCCGTTCGACAGCGGCTCCGGCAGCATCGGCACCACGCGGTCGGGGAAATACACCGAGTTGCCGCGCAGCGAAGCCTCGGCGTCGAGCGGACTGCCCGGGCGCACGTAGTGCGCGACGTCGGCGATCGCGACCACCAGCCGCCAGCCGCGATCCTCGCCCGGCACCGCGGGCTCGGCGAACACCGCGTCGTCGAAGTCGCGCGCGTCCTCGCCGTCGACGGTGACCAGCGGCAGCTCGCGCAGGTCGGTGCGGCCGGCGAGCGGGGTGGCGCGCGCCGCCGCCGCCTCGGCCAGTGCCGCGGCCGGGAACTCGTGCGGGATCTCGTGGGTGTGGAGGCAGATCAGGCTGATCGAGCGCGCGTCGCCCATGCGCCCGAGCCGCTCGACCACGCGTGCCGGCTTCAGGCCGTAGCCCAGGGAGGGCAGCGGCTCGGCGAGCACGATCTCGTCCGGCTCGGCGTCCAGCGTCTCCCCGGGCGGGATGCTCCACTCCGCCTTCTGCCGCCGGTCGGTCGGCACCAAGCGGCCGGCCTCGGCGCGACGCGGACGCTGGCCAGGGTCCGGATCGGGTGCCGGCCGGAACACGCCGAGGATGCGGCCCGGATGCGGCGACAGCCGCTTGACGGTGCGTCCCTCGTATCGTCCGGCGCCGCCTCGGCCCGGCATCGGACGCAGCCGCGCCAGCACGCGCTCGCCCGGCGCCAGTGCGGGCTGTCCGCGCGCCTCGGGGTGCATCAGCACCATCGGCGGCGGCCCCGCGCCCTGCCATCCGACCGGGCGCGCGACCGCGTCGCCCTCGGGATCGGTGCCGGTGACCTGCACCACCACCAGGTCGGCGAGCCGGCCGACCGGCAGGAAGCGCTTGGCGCCGGCGGGCGCGATCTCGCCGGCGGCCCCCATCTCTCGCAGCAGGTCGCGCAGCGCCGCGCGGTGCTCGGGACCGAGGCCGAAGGCGCGCGCGACCTCGCGCTTGCCGACCCGTCCCGGCGCCTCCGAGACGAAGCGTCGCAGCGCCTCGGGCGTCGGCAGCTCGCCGGGCGCGGCGCCCCCGGGCCGGCGCGCCGTCATCTCAGCCGGACCTCGCGAGCGCCCTTCCGGCGAGCTTGCGCGCGGGTGCGGCGGTCGACTTGGCCGCCGCCTTGACCTTGGCGGCCGCCTTCACCGGTGCCTTGGCCTTCGGCGGCTTGGCCGCCGTCTTCGGCCTGGCCGCCGCCGGTGCAAGCGCAGCCGCCGCGGCCAGCTTCGGCTTCGGCTTCGGCGCCGTCTTGCCGACGCTCTTCTGGCCCTTCCTGCCGCGCGGCTTCAGCGCCTTGCCGCGTTCCGCCAGCAGTGCCACCGCCTCGGCCAGCGTCACCTCCTCCATCAGCTTGTCGCGCGGCAGGTTGGCCACGGTCTGGCCGTGCTGGAAGTAGGGGCCGAAGCGGCCGCGCCGCACCATCACCGGTTCGCGGTCCTTGGGATGCTCGCCGAGGCTGCGCACCGAGGCGAGCTTCTTGGCCAGCACGTCGACCGCGCGGTTGATGCCGACGGCCAGCACGTCGTCGTCGCGGTCGAGAGAGGCGAAGATCGCCCCCATCTTCACGTAGGGGCCGAACCGGCCGATGCCGGCCTCGATCGGCTCGCCGCGCTCCGGATGGACGCCGACGATGCGCGGCAGCGACAGCAGCCCGAGCGCCTGCTGCAGCGTCACGCCGTCGCCCTCGACCCCCTTGGGCAGGGTCGAGCGCCGCACCTTGCTCTTCTTGTCGTCCGGGTCCGGCTCGCCCTGCTGCAGGTACAGGCCCCAGGGGCCGCGACGCACGGTGATCTCCTCCCGGGTCTCGGGGTGGAGGCCGAGCGTGCGCTTGCCCTCCTTCAGCGTCTCGCCGCCCTCGCCCTCGCCGTCCGCCACCAGGCGCCGGGTGTACTGGCACGCCGGGTAGTTCGAGCAGCCGATGAAGGAGCCGTACTTGCCGAGCTTCAGGCCGAGGCGGCCGGTGCCGCAGGCGGTGCAGCGTCGCGGGTCGGCGCCGTCGGCCGGCTCGGGGAAGAAGTGCGGGCCGAGATCGGCGTCGAGTGCCGCGATCACGTCGGAGATCTTGAGGTCCCGGGTGGCGGCGATCGCGCGGCTGAACTCCTCCCAGAACTTCGCCATCACGTCGCGCCAGTCCGCGCGGCCGTCGGAGATGTCGTCGAGCCGCTCCTCCAGCCCGGCGGTGAACCCGGTATCGACGTAGCGCTCGAAGAAGCTGGTCAGGAAGGCGGTGACCAGCCGGCCGCGATCCTCGGGGATGAAGCGGCGGTTCTCGAGGCGGACGTAGTTGCGGTCGCGCAGCACGGTGAGGATGGAGTTGTAGGTGGAGGGCCGGCCGATGCCGATCTCCTCCATCTTCTTGACCAGGCTCGCCTCGGAGAAGCGCGGCGGCGGCTGGGTGAAATGCTGCTCGGCGTCGACCGACCGGCGCGACAGCGGGTCGCGCTCGCGCATCGGCGGCAGCATGCGGCTGTCGTCCTCGGTCTCCGCCCCCGGCCTGGCGTCCTCGCGCCCGTCGTCGCGGCCCTCCGAGTACAGCTTGAGGAAGCCGTTGAAGGCGATGATCGAGCCGGTGGCGCGCAGCCGGGTGGCGCCGCCCGGCTCGGCGATCTCGACGCTCACCTGGTCGAGCTCGGCCGACTGCATCTGGCTGGCCACGGCGCGCTTCCAGACCAGCTCGTACAGGCGCCGCTGCTCGTCCGACAGGTAGCGCGCCATCTCCTCGGGCCGGCGCGAGACGTCGGTGGGACGCACCGCCTCGTGCGCCTCCTGCGCGTTCTTCGCCTTGGTGGCGTATTCCCGGGCGGCGGCGGGCAGGTAGTCGGCGCCGAAGCTCTCGCGTATGTGGCTCCGGATCTGCTCCACCGCCTCGGCCGCCATCTGCACCCCGTCGGTGCGCATGTAGGTGATCAGGCCGGTGGTCTCGCCGCCGAGCTCGATGCCCTCGTAGAGCTGCTGGGCGGCGCGCATGGTCGCCTGCGCGCCCATGCCGAGCTTGCGGCTGGCCTCCTGCTGCAGCGTCGAGGTGGTGAAGGGCGGCGGCGGATGGCGCTTGACCTTGCGCCGCTCCACCGCGGCGACGCTGAACTGCCCGGCCTCCACCGCGGCCTTGGCGTCGAGCGCCCGCGCCTCGTCGTTGAGGTCGAACTGCTCGAGCTTGCGTCCGTCGAGGTGGGTCAGACGGGCGGTGAACGGCGCCCCCGCCGGGGTCGCGAGGTGGGCGAGCACGGTCCAGTACTCGCGCGGCCTGAAGCTCTCGATCTCGGCTTCGCGCTCGCAGATCAGGCGCAGTGCGACCGACTGCACGCGTCCGGCCGAGCGGCTGCCCGGCAGCTTGCGCCACAGCACCGGCGACAGCGTGAAGCCGACCAGGTAGTCGAGCGCCCGGCGCGCCAGGTAGGCCTCGATCAGCGGCTGGTCGAGGGCGCGCGGCCGCCCCATCGCGGTGCGGATCGCGCCCTTGGTGATCTCGTTGAAGGTGACCCGCTGCACGTCGACGCCGCGCAGCAGGTTGCGCTCCTCCAGCATCGCCCGCACGTGCCAGGAGATCGCCTCGCCCTCGCGGTCCGGGTCGGTGGCGAGGAAGAGCCGCTTCGCGCCGCGCAGCGCCTTCGCGATCGCCGCGATCTGCCGGTCGCCGCGCTCGTCGGACTGCCAGTCCATCGCGAAGCCCTCGTCGGGCCGCACGCTGCCGTCCTTCGGCGGCAGGTCGCGGACGTGCCCGAACGAGGCCAGCACCGTGTAGCCGTCGCCCAGGTACTTGTTGATGGTCTTCGCCTTCGCCGGCGATTCGACCACGACGACGTCGGTCATTGCGTCTCCGGGCAGTGCCATGCCCCGGTCGGGGCGTATGCGTGATGGACGTGTTCGGGCGGCGTCGCAAGCTTTGCCTCTCGGCGCGGCCCCCGCCGGCGCGGCTATCCGAGCCGGCTGACCCGGTTGCCGGGCAGGGATTCCACCCTGCCGCCGAGCTCCAGCTCGGTCAGTATCGCCAGCACCGCGTGCACGGAGAACTGGCAGCGGCGTACCAGATCTTCAACCGGCACCGGCGAAGGACCGAGCAGTTCCAGCACCCGGGCGCGCACCCGGTTGAGCTCCGTCCACGACTCCGGCGCCTCCGCGCCCCAGCCGGCGATCAGCGCCTCGCGGCCCTCGGCGAAGCCGTCCGGCCCCAGCGAGGCCGGCAGCTGCGGCAGCTCGGCGAGCACGTCGGCCGCACTCTCGGTCAGGTGCGCGCCCTGGCGGATCAGGTTGTTCGCCCCCTTGCAGCGCGGATCGAGCGGCGAGCCGGGTACCGCGAACAGCTCGCGCCCGTAGGTCTGCGCCAGCTCCGCGGTGATCAGGCTGCCGGAGCGGGGAGCGGCCTCGATCACCACGCAGCCGAGCGACAGCCCGGCGATGATGCGGTTGCGCTGCGGGAAGTGCCGGCTCTGCGGCACGGTGCCGAACGGCGCCTCCGCCACCACCGCACCGTGGCGGGCGATGCGCGCCTGCAGCGCCGCGTGCTCGGACGGATAGGGCTGGTCCACCCCGCCGGCGATGCAGGCGACGGTGGGGCCGACATGCAGCGCGCCGGCGTGCGCCGCACCGTCGATGCCGCGCGCCAGCCCCGAGACGGTGACCAGGCCCTTGTCGCCGAGCTCGGCCGCCAGCGCCTCGGCGATGCGCAGGCCGTTCGACGAGGCGTTGCGCGAGCCGACCACGGCGACCGCGCGCCGGTGCAGCACCGCCACGCTGCCGAGCACGGCGAGTGCCGCCGGCGCGTCGGGCAGCTGCGCCAGCAGCGGCGGATAGGCCGCCTCGCCGAGGATCAGGAAGCGGCCGCCGAGTGCCCGCACCGCGCCGATCTCGTCCTCGATCGCCTGCCGGGCGGGGATCTTCGCCGCCCCCTGGCGGCCGCCGTTGCGCGCCAGCACCGGCAGCGCCTCGATCGCCTCGGCGGCGGTCTCGAAGCGCAGCATCAGCCTGCGGTAGCTGGCGGGTCCGACGCCCTCGCTGCGTATCAGGCGGAGCTGGTCGACCAGTTCGGGATCGTTCATGCCCTGCCTCCGATCCGCGGTTCGGTGCCCGCCAGCAGGCGGGCGATGTTGGCGTGATGGCGCAGCAGCACCAGGAGTGCCACCAGCAGCCCCGACAGCGGCAGCGCCGGCGCCCGACGGTCGAGCAGCAGCAGCAGCAGCGGCAGCGCCGCGGCGGCGCCGAGGCCGCCGGCCGAGGAGATGCGGGTCAGCCGCGCCAGCGCCAGCCACAGCGCGCAGCACGGCAGCCCGGCGCGCCAGTCCAGCGCCAGCGCCACGCCGAGCAGCGTCGCAACCCCCTTGCCGCCGGCGAAGCGCAGCCACACCGGCAGGCAGTGGCCGACGGTGACGCAGACCGCGGCGATCGCCGCTCCCTGTTGCGCCGCTTGATGGCCGCCGGGCAGCGAAGGCGAAAGTGCCGCGCCGAGGCCGACCGCGGCCGCGCCCTTCAGCCCGTCGAGCAGCAGGGTGGCGGCCGCCAGGCCGCGGCGGCCGGTGCGCAGCACGTTGGTGGCGCCGATATTGCCCGAGCCGAGCCGACGTATGTCGCCGAGACCCGCCGCCGCGGTCAGGATCAGGCCGAACGGGATGCTGCCGATCAGGTAGGCCAGCGCGGCGATCGCGGCCAGCTGCGGGCTCATCCGAACACCCGCCGTCCCGCCTTCCAGGTGCCGAACACCCGGCCCTCCAGCGCGCGGCCGTCGAACGGCGTGTTCTGGGCGCGTCCCGGCAGCTGGCCGGACTGCACCTGCCAGATCCGCTCGGGATCGAACAGGCAGAGGTCCGCCGCCGCGCCGCGCGCCAGCCGTCCCGCCTCCAGCCCGAGCACGCCCGCCGGCCGCGCGGTCAGCAGCTCGATCGCGGCCGACAGGCCCAGCGTGCCGTCATGCACGCGCGCCAGCGTCACCCCGAGCAGCGTCGCCAGACCGACGCCGCCGGACGCGGCCTGGGCGAAGGGCAGCCGCTTGTCGTCGGCGTCGCGCGGCATGTGGTCCGACGCGATGGCGTCGATGGTGCCGTCGGCGAGAGCCGCGCAGACGGCGAGCCGGTCGGCCTCCGGGCGCAGCGGCGGCGACAGCTTGGCGAAGCTGCGGAAATCGCCGATCGCGGTCTCGTTGAGGTCGAAATAGGGCGGTGCGGTGTCGCAGCTGACGGCGAGCCCGTCGGCCTTGGCGCGCCGGATCAGCTCGAGTGCGGCCGCCGTCGAGACGTGGCCGAAATGCAGCGCGCCGCCGGTGAGGCGCGCCAGCATCAGGTCGCGCGCCACCAGGAGCGGCTCCGCCGCGGCGGGGATCCCCGGCAGACCGAGCCGGCTGGCGAGCTCGCCCTCGGTGGCGCTGCCGCCGCGCGCCAGCGACGGATCCTCCGGATGCTGGATCACCATCGCGCCGAAGCCGCGCGCGTAGGAGAGCGCGAGCCGCATCAGCCGGCTGTCGGCGATCGCCCGGGTGCCGTCGGTGAAGGCGACCGCGCCGGCCTCGCGCAGCAGCCCGAGCTCCGCCAGCTCCTCGCCGCGGCAGCCGCGGGTCGCGGCAGCGCAGGGCAGGATGGTGACGCTGCCGGTCTCCTCGCCGCGCGCGCGCAGCAGCCGCACCAGCGCCGGATCGTCGATCGCGGGCCGGGTGTTGGGCAGCACGGCGAGCGTGGTGATGCCGCCCGAGGCGGCGGCCTCGGCGGCCGACGCGATGGTCTCGCGGTACTCGTGTCCCGGCTCGCCGACGCTGGCGCGCATGTCGACCAGGCCGGGGCAGAGCACGGCGCCGCCGCCCTCGATCACGGTGGCGCCGTCGGGGGGCGCCGCATCGGCCGGCAGGTCGAGATCCTCGATTCGGCCGTCGCACACCAGCAGCCGCCCCGGCCGGTCCAGGCCGGAGGCGGGATCGAGCAGCCGCACGTGGTCGAACAGCACGCGACCGACGGTTGCGGCGTGGCTCAATTGCGGCTCCGCGATAGCCGGTCGAGCACCGCCATGCGCACCGCCACCCCCATCTCGACCTGCTCCTGGATCACGCTCTGGCCGTGGTCGGCGACCGCGCTGTCGATCTCTACGCCGCGGTTCATCGGCCCGGGATGCATCACCAGCGCCCCCGGACGGGCC
>CAXTNB010000079.1:0-3145 GCA_964245385.1 uncultured Acetobacteraceae bacterium
GCCGGCTACATGCGGGTGCTGACGCCGTTCCTGACCGCGGCCTGGGACGGCCGCATGCTCAACATCCACCCGAGCCTGCTGCCCGCCTTTCCCGGCCTGCACACCCACGAGCGGGCGCTGCGCGCCGGGGTCAAGCTGCACGGCTGCACCGTGCACCTGGTCACGGAGCGGCTGGATGACGGCCCGATCCTCGGTCAGGCGGCGGTCGCGGTGCAGCCGGGCGACACGCCGGAGGCACTGGCGGCGCGCGTGCTGCGTCAGGAGCACAGGCTGTATCCGCTGGCGCTGCGTCGCCACCTGACCGGCACGGCACCGTATCGGGGCGGCGCTGCCGACGCGGCACTCCTGGCGGTGTAGGCGGGTTGGCGCTACAGCAACGTATCGAGCGAGCGGCAGGAGGCGCGACGACATGACACCCGATCCGGCTACCGGGCCCGCGACCGGCGACGCGGCGACGCCGCGGACCTACGTCGAGGCCCTGATGGCCGACCGCCAGCTGTTCTGGGCCCGCTTCTGCCGTACCGCCTTCTGGGCGGTGGTGACGATCGCCGTGCTGCTGGTGCTGCTCGACTGGACGCTAGGCTGATCGCCGCCGCCTGACGTCGCTCAGGGCAGGATCTCGGTGCCGGCGAAGAAGAAGGCGATCTCGACGGCGGCGTTCTCGACGCTGTCCGAGCCGTGCACCGAGTTCGCCTCGATGCTCTGCGCGAACTGCGCCCGCACGGTGTGCGGCTCCGCCTTCTTCGGGTCGGTGGCGCCCATCACCTCGCGATGCTTCAGCACCGCGCCCTCCCCCGCCAGCACCTGCACCACCACCGGCTCGGTGATCATCGAGGACACCAGGCTGGCGTAGAACGGGCGCTCCTTGTGCACCGCGTAGAACGCCTGCGCCTGCGCCTCGGACAGCCGGATGCGCTTCTGGGCGACGATGCGCAGGCCCGCCTCCTCGAACAGCGCGTTGATCCTGCCGGTCAGGTTGCGCCGGGTGGCGTCCGGCTTGATGATGGAGAGCGTGTGCTCGATCGCCATGATCTGGCTCCTCATGCGGGTGGTCGGGTATGCAGCGGCGGGACGATCCCGGCGCTGCGCCGTGACGGCTCGGCATCTAGAGCAAAACCATTCCCGTGACCATCGCAGGAGCCTGCCGCCCGCGTGAGCCTGCTCGTCATCTCCGGCCTGGTGCTGCGCGTCGCCGGCCGCACCCTGCTCGACGGCGCCGACCTCACCGTCGAGCCGGGGCGTCGCATCGGCCTGCTCGGACGCAACGGCGCCGGCAAGTCGACGCTGCTGGCGGCGATCGCCGGCGACATCGCGCCCGACGGCGGCGAGATCCGGCTGTCGTCGCGCGCCCGCCTGGCGCAGGTGCGACAGGAGGCGCCGTCCGGGCCGCTCTCGCTGCTGCGCACGGTGCTCGACGGCGACACCGAGCGCGCGGCCCTGCTCGCCCAGGCGACCGACGCGGCGGCCGATCCGGCGCGCCTCGCCGACATCCACGAGCGCCTGCTGGCGATCGGCGCCGACGCGGCACCGGCGCGGGCCGCCAGCATCCTCGCCGGGCTCGGCTTCGATGCCGCAGCACAGGCGCGCGCGGTGGACGAGTTCTCCGGCGGCTGGCGCATGCGGGTGGCGCTGGCCACCGCCCTGTTCCTGCAGCCGGACCTGCTGCTGCTCGACGAGCCGACCAACCATCTCGACCTGGAAGCCACGCTGTGGCTGGAGGGCTGGCTGCAGCGCTTCCCGGGGGCCGCGCTGATCGTCAGCCACGACCGTACCCTGCTCGACCGCTCGGTGCAGGCGATCGCGCACCTCGACCGCGGCCGGATCTCGCTCACGCCCGGCGGCTACGACGAGTTCGTGCGCATACGCACCGAGCGGGCGCTGCAGCAGAACCGTGCCGCCGAGCGGATCGCGCAGCGGCGCGCGCACATGCAGTCCTACGTTGACCGCTTCCGCGCTTCCGCCACCAAGGCGCGGCAGGCGCAGGCGCGGCTCAAGGCGCTGCAGCGGCTCCCCGACATCGAGAGCGTGGTCGAGGACGCGCCGACCCGCTTCGCCTTTCCCGAGCCGCCGGCGCTGGCGCCGCCGATGCTGACCATGCAGCAGGTCTCGGCCGGCTACGACGGCAGGACGATCCTGGGCGGGCTGTCGCTGCGCCTGGACATGGACGACCGCATCGCCCTGCTGGGGGCGAACGGCAACGGCAAGTCCACCTTCGCCAAGCTGATCGCGGGGCGGCTGGCGCCGCTGCGCGGCACGCTGTCGCACGCGCGCGCGCTGCGCGTCGGCTACTTCGCCCAGCACCAGGCCGACGAGCTGGTGGCGGACGACAGCCCGGTCGCGCACATGGCGCGCGCGATGCCCGATGCGCCGCCGACCGCGGTGCGCGCGCAGCTGGCGCGCTTCGGGCTCGACGCCGACCGTGCCGGCACGCCGTCGCGCGACCTCTCTGGCGGCGAGCGCGCGCGGCTGCTGCTGGCGCTGGCGACGCGCGAGGCGCCGCACCTGCTGATCCTCGACGAGCCGACCAACCATCTCGACATCGACGCGCGCGAGGCGCTGGTGCGGGCGCTGGCCGAGTTCGGCGGCGCGGTGCTGCTGATCAGCCACGACCCGCACCTGGTCGAGCTGGTGGCCGACCGTCTCTGGCTGGTCGGCGACGGCACGGTGAAGCCGTTCGACGGCGACATGGCGGACTACCGCGCCTGGCTCGCGGAGCGGGCGCGCGAGGCGAACCGCGACGGCGCGCGCGACGACGGTCGCGCGGAGCCCGCGACGCCGGACCGGCGCGAGCGCGCCGAGCAGCGACGCATGCTGGCGCCGCTGCGCAAGCGCGCGCGGGATGCCGAGGCCCTGCTCGCGCGCCTCGCCGACGAGCGTGCGGCGCTGGAGCGCAGGCTGGCCGATCCCGCGCTGTACGCGCCCGGGCGGGGAGACGACATCGCCCGCGCCAACACCCGCCTCGCCGCGATCCGACGTGAGCAGGCGCAGGCGGAGGAGGATTGGCTGCTCGCCGAACAGGAGCTGGAAGCCGCCGGCTGAGCGCGTCCAGCGCGTGCCGCCGCTCAGCGCTGCCCGAGCGCCCGCGCGATGCTCGCCGAGATCGGCGTGGTCGGGCGCCCGATCAGGCGGCTGAGCGCGCGGCCGT
>CAXTNB010000079.1:3155-6689 GCA_964245385.1 uncultured Acetobacteraceae bacterium
AGCCGGGGCAGCGCCGCGACGGCGCCAGCCCCCGCGAGCAGGTGCGCCAGCGCCTCCGGCAGCCCGACGCCGCGCAGCGCCGCCTCGTACTCCGCCTCGGGCAGGTTCGCGAAGCGGAGCGGACGACCGGCCTGCCTGGCGATCTCGGCGGCGAACTCGGTAAGGGTGTAGGCTTCGTCCCCCGCCAGCTCGAACACCTGGCCGTCCCACGGCTGCGGGGAAAGCAGCAGGGCGGCTGCGGCGTCGGCGTAGTCGGCGCGCGCCGCCGAGGCGATGCGGCCCTCCCCCGCGCTGCCGAGCAGCACCCCGTGCGCGAGTGCCGCCGGTATCGCGGCCGCGTAGTTCTCCGTGTACCAGCCGTTGCGCAGCAGCACGAACGGCACACCGGAGCCGCGCAACAGCGCCTCGGTCTGCCGGTGCTCCACCGCCAGGCCGAGGGGCGAGCTGTCGGCGCGCAGCACGCTGGTGTAGGCCAAGCCTGCGCCGGCGCGGCGCGCCGCCTCGATCACGCGGCCGTGCTGGACGACGCGCCGGCCGACCGCGTCGGACGAGATCAGCAGCACCCGCTCGACGCCGGCCAACGCCGCGTCCCACCCCTCGGGCCGATCGTAGTCGGCGAGACGGACCTGGACGCCGAGTGCCGCCAGAGCGTCGACCGCGTCCGGGTTTCGCACCGTGGCCACGATCTGCCCGGCCGGCACCGTCCCCAGCAGGCGTTGGACGACGAGCCGGCCGAGCTGGCCGCCGGCGCCGGTGACGAGCAGGCGAGGAGAAAGGTCCGACATGCGAGCGCTCCGTATGCGGTCTCGAAATGAGACCTGGTCTTGATAAGGGACGTGAGCGCGTCGACGTAAGACGTGATCTCCCGATACCCAGGTGAGCGCGAGGTAACCTGCATGACCGATCGGCCGCTTCTCGGGGTGCGGTTCGACGACTGGCACGCGAGGGGGTTCGACGCCGCCACCTGCCCGGTGCGCAACGTGCTCGACCGGATCGGCGACAAGTGGACGATGCTGACCCTGGCGGCGGTCGCGGCGGCGCCACGCCGGTTCAGCCAGCTGCACCGGATCGTGCCCGACATCTCCAAGCGGATGCTGACGCAGACCCTGCGCGGGCTGGAACGCGACGGGCTGGTGACCCGCCACGTGTTCCCGACCAAGCCGCCCAGCGTCGAGTACCGGCTCTCGCCGCTGGGACGATCCGCCCTGGTGCCGCTCGCCGGCCTGGTCGAGTGGGCGGAAGGCAGCTTCCCGCAGATCCGGCAGGCGCGCGGCCGGTTCGATGCGGCTTCAGGCAAGGGCTCCGCCCTTGACCCGCTGGGGCCTCAGGCCCCAGACCCCGATCCCTGAAGATCGGGGCTGGTCCGGTCGCTTGCCTTGGAAGCTGCGAATGACACGAACGCGCCTGCTGCTGCTCTTAGCCCTCGTCTGCCTCGGTCCTCGGGCTCGGGCGGACGAGGGCATGTGGACGATGGACAACCTGCCGGCCAAGCAGATGGCGGCGCGCTACGGCTTCACCCCGTCCGCGGAATGGATCCAGCGCGTCACCCAGGCCTCGGCGCGGCTGGCGCTGGGCTGCTCGGCCTCCTTCGTGTCGGGCGACGGGCTGGTGATGACCAACCATCACTGCGCCAACGAGTGCCTCTCGCAGCTCTCCACCCCCGGGCACGACGCGATGCAGGCCGGCTACACCGCCGGCTCGCAGGGCCGCGAGCCGCGCTGCCCGGCGATGGAGCTGGACCGGCTCGACAGCATCGGCGACGTCAGCGCGCGCATGAGCGCGGCCCTCGCCGGCAAGCAGGGCACCGACTACGTGCACGCGCAGCAGGCGGCCGAGAGCGGCATCGAGAAGCAGTGCGTCGGCGGCGACGCCACCACCTGGCGCTGCGACGTGGTCACGCTGTATCACGGCGGCCGCACCGCGCTGTATCGCTACCGGCGCTACCAGGACGTGCGAATGGTGTTCGCGCCGGACCAGGATGCCGCGTTCTTCGGCGGCGATCCGGACAACTTCAACTTCCCGCGCTACGACCTCGACGTCACCTTCCTGCGCGCCTACGACCACGGCAAGCCGGTGCACACCCAGTTCTTCCCGTTCGATCCCGCGGGACCCAAGGCGGGCGAGCTGGTGTTCACCTCCGGCAACCCGGGCGCCACCTCGCGCGAGTCGACGGTGGCGCAGCTCGGCCTGCTGCGCGACCTCGAGCTGCCCAGCACCTTCGGCTACTTCTCCTCGCTGGACGGCGTGCTGTGGGAGTACGGCCGTATCGGCGCCAGCCAGGCGCAGGACGCGGGCGACGAGCTGTTCGGCACCGAGAACAGCCTGAAGGTGTACGGCGGCTGGCTGCAGACGCTGGCCGATCCGGCCATGATCGCGGGCAAGCAGAAGCGCGAGGATGCCCTGCGCGCCTGGATCGACGCCGATCCCGGCCGGCGCGCGAAGTTCGGCGATCCGTGGGCGAAGCTCGCGCCTTCGCTCGACGCCGAGCGCAGGCTCTACACGCGCTACGTGATGATCGAGGGCGGCCGACGCAACCCGCGCGGCCTGCAGGGCGAGCTGTTCAGCTACGCCAAGCTGCTGGTGCGCGGCGTCGCCGAACGCGCCAAGCCCGACGCGCAGCGCCTGACGGAGTACCACGATGCCAAGCTTCCGGCGATCGAGGCGGAGCTCGGCGCGGCCGCCCCCGTGCATCCGCAGCTGGAGCAGACCCTGCTCTCCTTCTCGCTCGGCAAGCTGCGCCAGTCGCTCGGCGCCGACGACGAGGCGGTGCGCGCGGTGCTCGGCACCCGGTCGCCGGACGAGGTCGCGAGCCAGGCCGTGAACTTCACCCATCTCGGCGACGCCAAGGTGCGGCTGGCGCTGTGGCGCGGCGGCCAGGCCGCGATCGCCGCGTCGAACGACCCGATGATCGCGCTGGCCCGTCGCGTCGAGCCGATCGCCCGCAGCCTGCGCGACCAGTGGGACCGCGACGTGGTCGCGGCACAGCGCCAGGCCAGCGAGGCGCTGGCGCGGGCGCGCTTCGCGCGCGACGGCACCAGCGCCTATCCGGACGCCACCTTCACCCAGCGGCTGTCGTTCGGCGTGGTCAAGGGCTGGGACGAGAACGGCACGCCGGTGCCGCCCTTCACCCACCTCGCCGGGCTGTACCGGCGCGCCACCGGCAGCGAGCCGTTCAAGCTCAGCAAGGCCTGGCTGGATGCCAAGCAGCACCTCGACCTCGACACGCCGTTCGACTTCGCCTCGACCAACGACATCATCGGCGGCAACTCGGGCAGCCCGGTGATCGACGCCCAGGGCCACGCGGTCGGGCTGATCTTCGACGGCAACATCCACTCGATCGGCGGCGACTTCGTCTTCGACGACAGGCTGAACCGCGCGGTGTCGGTGGACACGGCGGCGCTGCTGGCCGCGCTGCGGACCGTCTACCGCAACCAGCCGCTGGCCGACGAGCTGATCCGCGGCCACCTCTGAGGGCGGCGCGGGCGCTTCCGCCGGCGCCGCGGGAGGCGCAGGATGGCGCGTGGCGACCGCCCC
>CAXTNB010000079.1:6699-8140 GCA_964245385.1 uncultured Acetobacteraceae bacterium
CAGCTCTCGGTGTCGCGCACCGCCAACCGCGAGGCGGTGCGCATACTCGCCGCCAAGGGGATTGTGGAGAGCCGCACCCGCACCGGCACCCGGGTCAGCCCCCGCCGGCGCTGGAACATCCTGGATCCCGAGGTGCTCGGCTGGTTCCTGCAGACGCGGCCGAGCGAGGCGTTCGTGCGCGACCTGTTCGAGGTGCGGCTGATGGTCGAGCCGCCCGCGGCGGCGCTGGCGGCGGAACGGCGCACCGAGGCGCAGCTGCAGGCGATGCGCGACGCGCTCACGGTGATGGACCGGCTCAAGCTCCACTCGGAGGCGGGACGCGCCGCCGACCGCGGCTTCCACCACGCGATCCTGGAGGCGACGCAGAACGAGGCGATCCTCGCGCTGTCCAGCAGCGTATGCGCCGCGATCCGCTGGACCACCCAGTTCAAGCACCGCGTGCAGGGCACGCCGCGCGATCCGATCGCCGAGCACCTGCTGGTGCTCGACGCGATCGGCGCGCGCGACGCGGAGGCGGCGCGGACCAGGATGACCGACCTGGTGCGCTTCGCCCTGGCCGACATGCACGCCTCGCTGCAGGCCGGCGCGCGGGAGCCGGTGCATCAGGAGCAGGCGGTCGAACGCGGCGGGGTTGAGCGGGCCGCCGCGCCGAGGCATAAGCGATCGTGATGCTGGACTTGTCAGACAAATGAGCGGCGCGGGCAGCCCCTCCGGGCATGAGCCGGCCACCGAACTGATCGCCCTCGACTGGGGCACCAGCACGCTGCGCGCCTGGCGGCTCTCGCGAACCGGCGACGTGCTGGAGGCGCGCCAGCAGGGCTGGGGCATCATGCACCTGCCCGAGGGCGGGTTCCCGGCCGCCTTCGCCGGCATCACGCGCGGCTGGTCCGAGCCCGGACGGACGCTGCCGGCGATCGCCTGCGGCATGGTCGGCAGCCGGCAGGGCTGGCTCGAGGTGCCCTACCTGCCCACCCCCGCCGGGCTGGCGCAGCTCGCCGCGGGCCTCGCGACGCTGCCCTGCGGCGACGTGCTGCTGCACCTGGTCCCCGGCGTGCTGGAGGCGTCGGACCGCGAGGCGCCCGACGTGATGCGCGGCGAGGAGACGCAGGCGATGGGTGCCGTGCCGCGGCTCGGCGGCGACGCGCTGCTGGTGATGCCGGGCACGCACTCGAAGTGGGCGCGCCTGCAGGGCGGCCGGCTGGTCTCGTTCCGGACCATGATGACCGGCGAGCTGTTCGCGCTGCTCTGCCGCCATTCCATCCTCGGCCGCGGCCTGGCGGAGGCCGCGGAGCCGGGCGCGGCCGCGCGCGAGGCGGCGTTCGCCCGCGGCGTGGCGGCGGCGCACGCGCACGGCGCCTTCGCCCGCCTGTTCTCCGCCCGCGGGCTGCCCCTCACCGGCGACCTGGCGCCGGGATGGGTGACGGAGTGCCTGTCGGGGCTG
>CAXTNB010000079.1:8150-9672 GCA_964245385.1 uncultured Acetobacteraceae bacterium
GGCGGCTGAGCGGCGCGCAGCGGCGCCTCGCCGGCGCGGCGCGGCCGGAGGCGCCGCGCATCGCCATCACCGGCGAGGCCGCGCTGTGCGAGCGCTACGCCCGCGCCTTCGCGGTGATCGGCGCGGCGCCGCCCGAGCCGATCCCCGACACCGCGCTGCACGGCCTGCTGCGCATCGCGGTGCGGGCCGGCCTGATTTCCGCCGCTTCGGAAGGAGAGCCCTGAGATGTCGCACGACCTGATGGGACGCGCGCCCTTCACCGCCATCCTGCGCGGGCTGACGCCGGAGGAGGCGCCCGCAGTCGGCGCGGCGCTGGTCGAGGCCGGCATGACGATCCTGGAGGTGCCGCTGAACTCGCCGCGGCCGCTGGACAGCATACGCCTGCTGGCGCAGCGCTTCGGCTCCACCTGCCTGATCGGGGCGGGGACGGTGATGACCCCGCCGCAGGTGCGCGAGATCGGCGAGGCCGGCGGCCGGCTGATCGTCATGCCGCACGGCGACGGCGAGGTGATCGCGGCGGCCAAGCAGGCCGGCATGGTCTGCATGCCGGGCGTCGCCACCCCCACCGAGGGCTTCGCCGCCCTGCGTGCCGGCGCCGACGCGCTGAAGCTGTTCCCGGCCGAGCTGGTCACCCCCGCGGTGCTGCGCGCGATGCGCGCCGTGTTCCCGCCGCAGACGCTGTTCCTGCCGGTCGGCGGCATCACCCCGGACAACCTGGCCGGCTTCGTGCAGGCCGGCGCCAGCGGCTTCGGGCTCGGCTCCGGCCTGTACGCGCCGGGACGCGACGCGGCCGAGGTGGGACGTCGCGCGCGGGCCTACCTCGCCGCCTGGGATCGCGCCGCCGCCGGCGCCGGCTGAGCCAGGAGCATCGCGATGTCGCCTTCCCGTCCGCCCGCGCGCCCGATCGGCATCGGCATCGTCGGCCTGGGCCAGATCGCCCGCGTGCAGCACCTGCCCGCACTCGCCGCGACCGCGGGCCTGAAGCTGCTCGCGGTGGCCAACCCGGTCGCGGTCGCGGTGCCGGACGGGGTGAGCCTGCACGGCTCGCTCGCCGCCCTGCTGGCCGAGGCGCCCGGGGTCGAGGCGGTCGCCATCTGCACGCCGCCGCAGGTCCGCCACGATCTCGCGCGGGCGGCGCTGGAGGCGGGCCGGCACGTGCTGCTGGAGAAGCCGCCGGCCGCGACGCCGGCGGAGGTCGCCTCCCTCGCCGCCCACGCCGAGCGGCTCGGGCTGAGCCTGTTCACCGCCTGGCACTCGCTGTTCAGCGACGCGGTCGAGCCCGCCCGCGAGATCCTGGCCGCGCGCGGCGCCACCGGCATGGACATCGTCTGGAAGGAGGACGTGCGCAAGTTCCATCCCGGCGTCGACTGGTTCTGGCAGCCGGGGGGCATGGGCACCTTCGATGCCGGCATCAACGCGCTGTCGATCGCGGTCGGCGTGATGCCCGAGCCGCTGTTCGTGCGCGAGGCGACGCTGATGATCCCTAAGGCCGCGCACACCCCGATCGCGGCCAGCCTGCGCT
>CAXTNB010000080.1:0-892 GCA_964245385.1 uncultured Acetobacteraceae bacterium
CAGGGCCTGCGCTACAGCATCCGTCAGCACGAGCCGGAGATGCGCGAACAGGCGGCCGGCGCGGTGAGCCGCGCCAGCGCCGGCGAGCCGGTGGTGCGGCACGAGCTGCCCCTGGTGCTGGGCAAGAAACGTGGCGCCGCCAACTACGGTCACTGGATGATCGAGATGCTGCCGATGCTGCACCTGGCGCTGTCGCGCCTGGCGGATCGCCGGATCGGTGTGCTGGTGCACGACGTGAGCGAGCCGATGCTCGGCCAGATCATGCAGCAGACGCTGCGCCGGCTCGGCATCGAGGACCGACGGGTGCGGGTCAGCGGCCTCGACCCGGTGTTCGTGCGCGAGCTGATCATGGTCGAGGGCATGACCGAGCACGGCTCGTACATGTCGCCGCTGGTGCGCGACTGCCATGACCGCCTCGCGCACGGGATCGCCGGGCAGGGCGTCGAGCGCGTGTTCCTCGACCGCGGCGCGGGCCGGCGCCGCAATTTCCGGGACGAGGCGCACATGGCGCGTCTGGCGGCCGAGCGCGGCTACGCGGTGGTGTCGCCGGCCGGCCTGGGGCTGGAGGGACAGATCGCGCTGATGCGCGACGCGCGGCTCGTGGCCGGGGTCATGGGGGCCGCGATGACCAACCTGATCTATGCCCGCCCGGGATGCCGTGCTGCGGTGTTCGCGCCGGCGGCCATGCCGGACACCTTCTTCTGGTTCATCGCCAACCTGCGCGGCGTATCCTACCGGGAGATCCGCTGCGCCCAGTCCGGTGCGGGCGGCGACTGGGATCGGCCGCTCGATCTGGGCTTCCGCAGCTTTCGCCGGCTGCTGGACGCTGAGGTCGCGGACCTGTCGGGAGAACGATGACCTCGCACGATGCTGAGGAAGAGCGGGCAAGGGC
>CAXTNB010000080.1:902-9642 GCA_964245385.1 uncultured Acetobacteraceae bacterium
CGCGTCGAAGTAGATCAGCACGTTGCGGCAGAAGATCACGTCGAAGCGGCCGAGCGGCGACGGGTCGTGGAGCAGGTTCCACTCCCTGAACTCCGCCATGTCCCGGATCGGCTTGATCAGCCGCCAGCCCTCCGCCTCCTTGGTGAAATACTTCACCAGCATGCGCGCCGGCAGGCCGCGCTGCACCTCGAACTGGCTGTAGCAAGCCTCGCGCGCGCGCGCGAGCGTCGCCCGCGCGATGTCGGTGCCGAGGATCTGCACCGGCCGTCCCTTCAGGGCCGCGCCCATCTCGCTGACCAGCATCGCCAGCGAGTAGGCTTCCTGGCCGGTCGAAGCGGCGGCGGACCAGATGCGCAGCGGCATGCCGGGCGCGCTCTCCGCGTGCAGCCGCGGCAGCCCGCGGAGCCGCAGGTGCTCGAACGGCTTGGTGTCGCGAAAGAACAGCGTCTCGTTGGTGGTCAGGGCCTCGACCACCTCGTCCTGCAGCGCCCGGTCGGTGCGAAGCCTCGGGATCAATGCCGCGTAGTCGCGCAGGCCGAGACGGCTGGTCAGCGCCGCGAGGCGGCTCTCCACGAGGTACGCCTTCTCCGGACCCAGTGCCAGGCCGGACCGCAGCTTCACCAGGGCCGCGATCTCGTCGAACGCGCTCATGATCGGCGCCCCAGGATCTGCATGACCTTGGCCGCGAGTTCCTCGATCGGCATGACGGCGTGGCAGAGGCCCGCCCGCGCGACGGCGCCGGGCATGCCCCAGACGACGCTGCTCGCCTCGTCCTGCGCCAGGACGCAGCCGCCGGCCTGCAGGAGCGTCTGGCTGCCGCGGAGACCATCCTGGCCCATGCCGGTGAGGATGACCGCGAGCACCCGTCCTGCGCAGGCGGCGGCGGCGCTGCGCAGCATCGGGTCGACGGCCGGGCGGCAGGAATTCTCCGGCGCGTCGTCGTTGAGGCGGGTGCGCAGGCCCTGGTCGGTGGCCTGGATCGTCAGGTGCCGGTCGCCGGGCGCGATCAGGATGTGATCGGGCAGCAGCGGCTCGTTCTCGCCCGCCTCCTGACAGCGCCGCGCGCCGAGCCGGTCGATATGCTCGGCGAGGCTGCGCGTGAACAGCGGCGGCATGTGCTGCGTCACGACGATCGGAACCGGCAGCGGCCTGGTCAGCGCCCGGAAGAAGGAGAACAGCGCCTGCGGACCACCCGTGGAGCTGCCGACCGCGAGCAGCAGCGGCGGCCGGCCGGGAGCTGGACGCAGCGGGAAGCCGCCGGTCGGGCTTCCGCTCGCTCTGCCGGCGGACGTGCCGGCGCTGCCGCACGCGGACGGTCTCGAGCCGACGCTGCCGCCGAGGCGTCGCAGCTTCGCCTGTCCCTTGACCTTCGCCAGGATCTCGCGCGCGAAATCCTCCGTCTGCCGTGCCGCGGGCTTGGGAACGTAGTCGGCGGCGCCGGCCTGCAAGGCCTGCATCGCGATCGCGCCGCCGAGCGTCGTGAGGGCGGAGGCCATGATGACGCGCACGCTGGGATCGATCCTGAGCAGCAGCGGCAGCGCCGTCAGGCCGTCCATCACCGGCATCTCGACGTCGAGCACGACGACGTCGACGCCGCCTCGCTTGAGGATCTCGGCGGCCTTCTCGCCGTCCGCGGCGAGGCCCGCGACCTCGATGGTCGGATCGCTGCGCAGGATCCGCGAGATCGCCGAGCGGATCGTGAAGGAGTCGTCGCAGACCAGCACGCGGATCGGCGCGGCCGCGCCCTGGGGTTCGATCAGGTTCATGACGCCCAGGCGCTCGGGTTCAGCAGACCGAGCTGCTCCAGCTTGCCGAGCAGGATCGCGTCGTCGAACGGCTTCATGATGTATTCCTGCGCGCCGGCCGCCATGGCCGAGAAGATGAAGTCGGGCTCGTTCTCGGTCGTGCACAGGATCACCGACGGCTCGTCGGCACCGAACTCCTCGCGCAGTGCGTGCAGGCACTCGATGCCGTTCATGATCGGCATGTTCCAGTCCAGCAGCACCGCGTCCGGGCGCTGCCGACGGACATGCCGCAACGCCTCGGCGCCGTCGCACGCTTCCTCCACGCAGAACCCGGCCTGTTCGAGGATGCGGCGCGCGATCCTGCGCACGACGCGGCTGTCGTCGACCACCAGGATGTGCCCGGCGCTGCCCGCGGGCAGCGGGGCGGCACACGCATCCATCACGCGGCCGCCCTCTCCAGGAACAGCAGCCGGCCGATGTCGAGCACGACCATCAGCCGCCCGGGCAGGCGGAAGATGCCGCGGCCGAACTCGATCCAGGCGGCGCCCAGCGTCGGCGGCGGTGCTTCGAGCTCGTTCACGTCCAGCGTCAGCACCTCGAGCGCCTGGTCGACGAGCAGTGCGTAGCCGCCGCCCGCCTCCTCGCAGACGACCGCGATCGGCTTGCTGCCCGCCGCGGCCGGCGTCAGCGAGAGGCGCCGGCGCAGGTCGATGGCGGTGACGATGCGGCCACGCAGGTTGATGTTGCCGGCGATCTCCGGCGGCGACAGCGGGATGCGGGTGACGATGCTGTCGCAGATCACGTCGCGCACGGCGAGCACCGGCACGCCGCACAGCTGGCCATGCACCATGAGGGTCAGGAAGCCCTGCTCGCATCTCTGCGGGCCGAGGGCGTCGGCATCGACTTGGCTTTTCATGGTCACGATGTCCCGGTCAGGCGGCCACTTGATGCGACAGGCACTGCTCAAGACTGGTCAGCAGGGCCTCGCGCTCGAACTTGCGTATGTAGTCGGTGAAGCCCGCGTCGCGCCCGGCCTGCACGTCGTCGGAGCCGCTCAGGGCGAGCATCGGCAGGTCGGCCCAGCTTCCGCCCTCGCGCACCTTGCGGGCGAAGCTGTAGCCGTCCATCCCGGGCATCTCGATGTCGGAGACGATCGCGTCGAAGCGGCGACCGGCCTCGCGCATGGCGAGCGCCTTCTCGGCGGTGCCGGCGGTGGTGACCTCGTATCCCGCGGCCGACAGGCTGGGGACCAGCAGGTTGCGGAAGAAGTCGCTGTCCTCGACCACCAGCACCCGGGACCGGCCCTTGCGGGAGGCGGCGGTGGGCTGGAACCAGCTCCGCGACGCCTGCGTCAGCCAGTAGCCGGCATCGACGATCTCGGTGGCGCGGTCGCCGATGATCGCGGTGCCGAGCAGGCCGGCGCGATCGCTGGCGATCTCGATCTGCATGTCGTCGCTGACGACGTCCAGGATCTCGTCGACCATCAGGCCGATATGCTGGTCGCCGTCGCTGATCACCAGCACCGGCTGGATCTCGCCCGACTGGTTGATGTCGGGGTCGAGTGCCACCAGCGGCATCAGGCCGCCGCGATACTGCGTCACCAGGCGCGAGCCGGTGACCTCGAGGCGAGCCCGGGGGATCATCTCCAGCCGGGCGATCAGCGCCAGCGGCAGGGCCTTCTGGGCGCCGCCACCGGCACGCACCAGCAGCAGGTCGCGCCGCTCGTCCTGCGACGACGCGCTCTCCGCTTGGCGCGCGCTGGCGTCGGCGCCGGCGCCGAGCCCGCTCTCGCGCGCGATGCCGAGCGGGTCCAGGATCATGATCACCGATCCGTCGCCGAGGATGGTGTTGCCGCTGAACAGCGGGATGTGGCGTATCACCGGCGCCACCGGCTTGACCACGATCTCCTCGGTGTCGAACACCTGCTCGACGATCAGGCCGAGGCGGCGGGTGCCGACCGAGACCACGACCACGATCTTCTCGGCGATGCCGGCGCCCTGTCCGTCGCCGTCCAGGCGCAGGATGCGCGACATCGAGACCAGCGGCAGCAGCCGGTCGCGCAGACGCAGCACCTGGGCGCCGTCGATCGTCTCCAGCACCATGTCGGGCTGCGCGCCGGGAAGCACGATCTCGACGACGCAGATCTGCGGGATGGCGAAGCGCTCGCCGGCGGTGCCGACGATCAGCGCCGAGACGATGGCCAGCGTCAGCGGGATCTTGATCAGGAACTGCGAGCCGCGTCCCAGCTTGCTGTGCAGGTCGATGGTGCCGTTGATGCGCTCGATGTTGGTCTTGACCACGTCCATGCCGACGCCGCGCCCGGAGACGGAGGTCACCGCGGCGGCGGTGGAGAAGCCGGCGTGGAAGATGAAGCGGCGGATCTCGTCCTCGCTCATCCGCCGCAGCTTGTCCTCGCTGACCAGGCCCTGGGAGACGGCGCGGGCGCCGATCCGGGCGGGATCCATGCCGCGGCCGTCGTCGCCGATCTCGATGACGACGTGGCCGCCCTCGTGGCGTGCGGCGAGCGTGATGGTGCCGGCTTCGGGCTTGCCGATCTTCCGGCGTTCGGCCGGCAGCTCGAGGCCGTGATCGGCGCTGTTGCGGATCATGTGGGTGAGCGGATCCTTGATCAGCTCCAGCACCTGGCGGTCGAGTTCGGTCTCCGCACCGCGCGTCACCAGCTCGATCTTCTTGCCGAGATCGTGCGCGAGGTCGCGCACCAGACGCGGCAGCGTGTTCCAGGCGGTGCCGATCGGCTGCATGCGCGTCTTCATGACGCCCTCCTGCAGGTCGGAGGTGAGCTGGGACAGGCGCTGCATGGGGGTGGCGAGGCTGGTCTCCCGGCTGTCCTGTGCCGCGCCGGACTCGCGCTGGCCGCTGCGCATGATCTGCAGCAGCTGGTTGCGCGTCAGCACGAGCTCGCTGACCAGCGTCATCAGGTTCTCGAGCATGTCGACGCCGACGCGTATGGTCTGGCTCCTGCCCGAGGTGTCGGCCTGGTTGGCCTCCGGCGGGCTCCGCTCGGCCTGCGCCGTCGCGTCGATCGGCTCGGCGCGGGCCGGCTCCGCCGGCGTCGGTTCCGGCACGGCCGGTGCGGCGCCTCGACCCTCGGCGAGATCGTTCAGGGCCGCGATCAGCGCGGTGTCGTCGCCGTCGGGCTCGTCCAGTCCGCGGTTGAGGGTATCGACGATCAGCCGGATCCGGTCGATCGCCGCCAGCACCAGGCCGATCCCTCGGGAATCGATCCGCAGCGCCCGGTTGCGCAGCTTGTCGAGCACGGTTTCCGCCGCGTGCGCCACCTTCTCCAGCCGGCACAGCCCGAGGAAGCCGCAGGTGCCCTTGATCGTGTGCACCAGTCGGAAGATCAGCGACAGGGTCTGCTGATCGTCCGGCGCGCGCTCCAGCCTGACCAGGGCGAGATCGAGCTCGGAGAGGCTCTCCAGGGTCTCGGTCACAAAATCGGCGAGCAGGTCGTCCAAGCCGGAGCTCCATGCGTTAGGATGGCGTCGCGCATCCCGAGCATCGGCGACGGACTTGAAGATTCGGTAAATGGAGGAGGACGCGGTTGCAGGAGCTCTACAGGTCGCTGATCGAGCCGGGTCAGTGGGTCGTGCATCCCGCGCATCCGGAGTGGGGTGCCGGCCAGGTGCAGTCGGCGATCGGCGCGCGGGTCACGATCAACTTCGAGCACCGCGGCAAGATGCTGATCAACGCCGCCCTGGTCGATCTCGAGATCCAGCCTTCGTGAACGGCGGTCGTCGGTGACAGGATCCGCAGGACCGGTGTTCGACCCGTTCGGCCGCCATATCCACTATCTCCGCGTCTCGGTGACGGATCGTTGCGACATGCGTTGCGTCTACTGCATGGCCGACGAGATGACGTTCCTGCCGAAGCCCGAGGTGCTGGATTTCGACGAGCTGGCGCGGCTGTGCGACGCGTTCATCGGCACCGGCGTGCGGCGCATCCGGATCACCGGTGGGGAGCCGCTGGTGCGGCGCGGCGTGACGGAGTTCATCGCCCGGCTCGGCCGCTCCCTCGGGCGCGACGCCGAGCGGCCCGGCCTCGACGAGCTGACCCTCACCACCAACGGCAGCCGGCTCGCGCTTCACGCGCGCGCCCTGCACGATGCCGGCGTGAGGCGGATCAACGTCAGCCTCGATAGCCTCGATGCCGGTCGCTTCGCCGCCATCACCAGGGTCGGCCGCCTGGAGCGTACCCTGGAGGGCATTCGCGCCGCGCGCGAGGCCGGGCTCGCGGTGCGGATCAACACGGTGGCGATGCGCGACGTCAACGAGGACGAGTTCGACGCGCTGATCGCCTGGTGCGGCGGGATCGGCGCCGATCTGTGCCTGATCGAGACCATGCCGATGGGCGACGTCGGCGAGGACCGCACCGACCGCTACCTGCCGCTGTCGCTGGTGCGCGCCCGGTTGCGCCGGCGCTGGACGCTGCAGGACATCCCCTATCGCACCGGCGGGCCGGCGCGCTACGTCCACGTCGCCGAGACCGGGCGCAGGGTCGGGTTCATCACGCCGATGACCCACGAGTTCTGCGGCAGCTGCAACCGGGTCCGCCTGAGCTGCACCGGCACGCTGTACATGTGCCTGGGGCAGGACGACGCCGCCGACCTGCGCGCGCCGCTGCGCGCCGGGGTCGACGAGGCCGGGCTGCAGCGGGCGATCCGCGAGGCGATCGCGCGCAAGCCGAGGGGGCACGATTTCCTCATCGGCGCCGCCCAGGGGGCGCGCGGCCCGTCGCGGCACATGAGCGCCACCGGCGGCTAGCGCCTGATCGTCCCGGGCTGGATCGGGCTGAGACGTCGATCGCGCGCCGGAACGAGGCGAGGAGCCTCAGTAGTCCGGGGGCGTCATTATCGCGGAGGGTGGCGTCGCGAAGCCCGAGTTCGGCCCGGGGCGGCTCGGATCCGGCGTGCCCCTGCCGGCCGAGGTCGCGGTGCAGCCGCCGGCGAGGGCGAGCAGCGCCAGCATCGCGGCGAGGATGCACGGCGACGGTCGCCGCTGCTCCGGCCGGAGCATCAGGAGTCCGACGGCGACGGCGCCGATCGCAGCAGGCTGTCCGAGCGGTCCTCCAGCGCCACCGCGAGCGGGATGCTGAACTGCCCGGGCCTGAGCGGCTTCGGCTGATCCGCCGAGGGCGCCCAGCCGGTCATCATCGCCAGGCGCAGCACCGTCCGGTGCGGCAGCGGCTCGCCGAGCGACGCGAGCGCCGCGGCGAACAGGGCGCGCGACGCGATGCGTCGGTCGCGCAGCATCACGGCGTTGCCCTCGCCCGCCGCACGCAGGTCGCGCAGCAGCGCCAGCGGATCGCGGTAGGCGAGCGCGATCTCGTCGGCGTCGGCCACCGGCAGGGCGAAGCCGGCCCGCTGCAGCAGGCCGGCGCAGTCGCGCAGCTCGGGGAACGGCGAGACGCGCGGCGAAGCGCCCCCGGCCACCTCCATCTCCGCGTGCAGCAGCGCCGTGCGCAGGTCCGACAGGGTCGGCAGCACCGGCATGCTGGCCAGGAACAGCCCGTCCGGCTTCAGCGCGTGGCGAAGCTGCAGCAGTGCGCCGGGGAGGTCGTTGATCCAGTGCAGCGACAGGCTGGCCACGATCAGGTCGAAGCTGCCGGCGGCGAAGGGGAGCCACTCCTCGTCGGCGACCACCGACGTGCCGCCGGACCGGGTCAGCATCGCGGCGGAGAGGTCGCAGCCGACGGGCTCGATGCCGCGGGCGCGCAGCGCCGGTGCGACCGAGCCGCGGCCGCCGACGTCGAGCGCGCGGGTGAAGCGGCGCTTGACGTCGTCGAGTCTGTCGAGCAGTCGCTCGGCGGCGGCCTCCAGGACGTCGGCGACCGAGCCGACGGTCGTGGCGGCACGGTCGCGGTGCAGGCGCACCGCCTCTCGGTCGAAGATGACGCTGTCGTCCATGTCCGGCATGTGCAGCCCCGGCCGCGCTTTGCCAAGGGTCGCCGAGGCTCGAGAAGCGATTGCGTCGCGGCAGCTTACATCCTAAGGTTGTCCTCATGCAACTGACACGGGACAGGGTGACGGAGCTGGCGAGCTGGAGCGGACGTCTCCTGCTCGATCTCGTGCTGCCGCCGCAGTGCCCGACCTGCGACGCGATCGTCGACGAGGCCGGCCGGTTCTGCCCGGCCTGCTTCAAGCGGGCGGACTTCATCGTCGAGCCGTGCTGCCGGCGATGCGGCGTCGGCTTCGCCAGCAGCGGCGAGGCGGGTCTGGTGCGGATCTGCCCGTCCTGCCTGGAGCAGCCGCCGGCCTGGGGCCAGGCGCGCGCCGCCTTCAGCTACGACGATTTCTCCAAGCAGATCATCCTGCCGCTGAAATACGCCGACCGCACCGAGAACGCGCGCTTCCTGGCCCCGCACATGGTCCGCGCCGGGGCCTCGCTGCTGCGCGACGCCGACCTGCTGCTGCCGGTGCCGCTGCACCGCCGTCGGCTGTTCAGCCGGCGCTACAACCAGGCCGCCCTGCTGGCGCGTCAGATCGGCCGGCTCGCCGGATGCGAGGTGATGGTGGACGGGCTGGCGCGCATCCGGCCGACGCGCAGCCTCGCCGCCTGTGCCGCGGCAGAGCGGGCCGAGGTCATCCGCGGCGCGATCGCCTGCCGCCGGGAGAGGCGGCATCGGCTGGAGGGGCGGAGGGTCGTGCTGGTCGACGACGTGCTGACCACCGGATCGACCGCCTCGGCCTGCACGCTGGCGCTGCTGGAGGCGGGTGCGGCGAGCGTGGACCTGCTGGTGGCGGCGCGGGCGGCGCGCGCGGTGCATTGACCCTTGCGCCGAGGATCGGTCGTCACAACCCTATGAGGCGACATGGACGACAGGGAGCACGCGATGCCGGACGTGGAGATCTACACCCAGCCGTACTGCCCGTTCTGCACGCGCGCGCTGACGCTGCTGCGGAGCAAGGGTGTCGTGTTCCACGAGATCGAGGCACCGCACGGATCCGCCGAGCGCGAGCAGGCCCGTGCCCGATC
>CAXTNB010000081.1:0-939 GCA_964245385.1 uncultured Acetobacteraceae bacterium
GTACGTGCATGCCACCCTGCAGGCGGCGATACGCGACGCGCGCGCCGAGTTCCGCCACCTGCGGCAACGCGCGGTCGCAGCACTGCCGGCGGCGCACGGCTTCTCGGTGCGGCTGGAGGACGGGGGCACCCTGCAGGCCGACCGGCTCGTGCTCGCGGTCAGCCACACCGCACCGGACCTGCCGGGCTTCCTGCAGCCGCTGGCCGGCCACGCGAGGCTGGTCGCCGACCCGTGGCGGCCCGGCGCGCTGGATCCGCTGCCGCGCGACGGCGAGGTGCTGGTGGTCGGGACCGGCCTGACCGGATGCGACGTCATCGCCGGGCTGCGCGCGCGCGGCCATCGCGCCCGCATCCACGCCGTCTCGCGACGCGGCCTGCTGCCGCGGCCGCGCACGATGCAGCCGGTGTCGGGGTACGGCAGCTTCGATCAGCCGGCGTCGGACACCGCGCTGGCGCTGCTGCGTCGGGTGCGCGGCGCGGTCGCCGAGGCGGCACGGCTCGGCCGTCCCTGGGAGGACGTGATCGACGCGCTGCGCACCCAGGGGCGAGTGGTGTGGAGCGGCCTTCCGGTGGCCGAGCGTCGACGCCTGCTGCGTCACCTCCGTCCGTTCTGGGACGTGCATCGCTACCAGTCGGCGCCGCAGATCGACCGGGTGGTGCGCGGCGAGCTGGCGAACGGCGGCCTGAGGCTGCTGGCGGCGACCCCGCTCTCGGCAGGGGAGGCGGCGGGTGGCCTGCACGTCGTCCTGCACCCTCGCGGCACACCGGCCGCGAGCCGGATCGCGCTGCAGGTCGCGGCGATCGTCAACTGCACCGGACCCGGCCACCGCTCGGTGATCGAGCGCAACCCGCTGCTGCGGTCGCTGCGCGAGGCCGGCGCGCTGGAGGCGGATCCGTTCGCGCTCGGCATCTCGGTGGATCGGCGCAGCCGGGTGATCCG
>CAXTNB010000081.1:949-6794 GCA_964245385.1 uncultured Acetobacteraceae bacterium
CGCTGGGCTTCGTGCTGAGCTTCTCCGTGGTGGCGCTGCTGTTCGTGGTGGGTCCGCTGGCGCGCGGCACGCACGGCGAGCTGATGGGCCTGCCGCAGGTCAGCAGCCAGCCGCGCGAGGTCGCCGCCGACCTGGCGCTCGACCTTCTCCCGGCCTGAGGCTACCGCGCCTTGGAGAACTCGGCGACCAGCCGGGCCACCGACTCAGGGTCGGTCTGCTCGCTCACCCGCCTCGCGAAGCGCCGGCACTCGTCCAGGTGGAGGGCGCGCACCGCCTGCTTGACCCGCGGCACGGCGGAGGCGTTCATGCTGAACGAGCGCAGCCCGAGACCGAGCAGCAGCGGCATCACCAGCGGGTTGCCGGCCATCTCGCCGCAGCACGACACCGGCCGGCGCAGCCGCAGCGCCGCCTCGGTGGTGCCGGCGATCAGCCGGATCACCGCCGGGTGCAGCGAGTCGTAGAGGGCGGAGACGTCGGCCGAGGCGCGGTCCACCGCCAGCGTGTACATCGTCAGGTCGTTGGTGCCGATGGCGAGGAAGTCCGCCTCCAGCGCCATCGCGTCGGCGCCGATGGCGGCCGCCGGGGTCTCGATCATCACCCCGAGCGGCGGCAGCTTGTCGGGCAGCTTGACCCCCTTGCGTCGCAGCCGCCTCGCCACCCGCTCGTAGATGGCGCGCGCCGCGCGCAGCTCGCCCAGGATGGTGACCATCGGCAGCATCACCCGCACCGGCCCGGCGCTCGAGGCGCGCAGGATGGCGGCGAGCTGGGTCTCCAGCACCGCGGGATGACGCAGCAGCAGGCGCAGGCCGCGCAGGCCCAGCGCGGGGTTGAGGTCGCCGCCGCCCGGCGCGAAGCCGATGTTGCCGAGCGCCTCGCTCTGCTTCTCGCCGCCCCAGTCGAGCACCCGGATGGTGGTGCAGTCCGCACCCATCGCCTCGATCACCTCGCGATAGACCGCCTCCTGCGCCGCCTCGTCCGGCAGGAACTCGGCGTTGATGAACAGGAACTCGGTGCGCAGCAGGCCGATGCCGGCCGCACCCGACTGCGCGATCAGCGGCAGCTCGGTGGGCAGCTCGAGGTTGGCCTGCAGCTCGATGTGCTCGCCGCTGGCGAGCTCGGCCGGCAGCCGGCGCAGCCGGGCGAAGCGCTGCCGCGTCCGCGCGTAGGCCGCGAAGCCGCTGCGCGCGTCCGCCAGCGTCGCCGGCGTCGGATCGACGACCACCGTGCCGGCGGAACCGTCGACGATCACCAGCGAGGCCGAGCGCGCCGCCTCGGTCACGCCCGAGACGCCCATCACCGCCGGGATGCCGAGTGCGCGCAGCATGATCGCGGTGTGGTCCGCCTCGCCGCCCTCGTCGGTGACCACCGCGGCGACGCGCGAGGGGTCGATCAGCGCCGCGTCGGCGGGACGCAGCTGCTCCGCCAGCAGCACGGCGCCGGCGGGGATGGCGGTGAAGGAACGGAACGGCGCGCGGGTGAGGTTGCGCACCAGCCTGCGGCCGATCTCGCGCACCTCCTCGGCGCGTCGCATGGCGGCGGCGGCGTCCTCGGTGTCGGAGGCGCCGCCGGACTGGTCGCGCAGCCGCAGCGACAGCGCCTCGGCCTCTTCGGCGACCGCGGCCTCGGCGTTCAGCCGCTCCTCGTGGATCCGTCGCGCGGCGCCGCGCAGCAGCCGCGACGGGCCGAGCATCTGCCGGTAGGCGTCGAGCAGCGGCGCGATCTCGTGCTGCGTCTCCTCGGGGAGCAGGGCCAGGCGGGCGTTCAGCTTCTCGAGCTGCCGCAGCGAGCGCGCCACCGCGTCCGACAGCCGGTCGGCCTCCGCCTGCTCGGTGCCCGGCTCGATGCGCTGCGCGGTCACCGCCACCGGCGCTTCGCTCGGCGCCGCGGGCCGGCCGATGGCGATGCCGGGCGAGATGGCGACGCCGCCGAAGCGCCGCTCCGGGTTGTGCCTGCCCGGAGCCGGACGGGACCTGGCTCCGGTCCTGGCCTCAGTCCTGCTCATGGAAGCCAGCCTCGACCAGGGCGGAGAGCGCGTCGAGCGCCTCGCGCGCATCCCAGCCATCGGCGATGAGCTCGATCTGCGCGCCGCGGCCGGCGCCGAGCATCATCAGGCCCATGATCGAACGTGCCGCCACCACCTCGCCTTCGCGGGCGACCTCGATCGAGGCGCCGAACTGCTCGGCCAGGGAGACGAACTTCGCGGCCGCGCGGGCGTGCAGCCCGCGCTGGTTGACGATGGTGACGATGCGGCGGACCGGATCGCCCGCGGGCTGGTCGTCCGCTGAACTCAGCGCACCGCCGCCTCGTCCAGCACGCGCGGGTTCAGCGGGGCGGCGCCGCTGCAGCACATGGCGCCGCCGAGGCAGCTCGAGGGCAGGTGCGACGCCGCCGCGATGTACTTGCGGCCCGCCGTCTCGCCGATGTCGGCGCACTCGGCCAGCGTGCGCTGCGATCGGGTCTTGGCCAGCTTGACCAGCATCGGCAGGTTGACGCCCGCGATCACCTCGACGCCGCCGCGCTCCATCGCCGCGATGGCGAGGTTGGAGGGGGTGCTGCCGAACATGTCGGTCAGCAGCATCACGCCGTCGCCGGTATCCACCTGGTCGATCTGCTCGGCCAGCGCCCGGCGGCAGAGCGGGATCTGGTCGTCGGCGCCGATGCTCAGGGTGGCGACCTGCTTCTGCGGGCCCACCACGTGCTCCATCGCGGCGCGAAGCGTCTCGCCGAGCTCGCCGTGGGTGATCAGGACCATGCCGATCATGACGGGGTGCCCGCACGCGCTAGTTCACGATGCATCACGATGACCGGGTACCTGACACAATCCAGAGCCTCATCCCTACTCGAACCATCGACCGCGCCGTCGCGATCGGCCGTCTCGTCGAGGCGCCGCGCCAGCGCCTCCACCAGCGTCACCGATCGATGACGTCCGCCGGAGCAGCCGATCGCCAGGGTAACATATTTCTTACCCTCGGTGACGAAGCGTGGCAGCACCAATCGCAACAGATCGTGGATCCTGTCCAGGAAAGCGAGGTAGTCGGGATCGGCCTCGACGTGCTCCGCGACGCGCCGGTCCAACCCGGTGGCCGCACATAATGTAGGGTCGTAGAACGGGTTACGGAGGAATCTGGCGTCGAAAACCATGTCAGAATCGCGGGGCAGACCTGCAGGAAACGCAAATGAGATCAGCGAGACGGTCAGCCGCGCCGTCCCCGCCCTGCCGCCGCCGGCGTAGCGCGCCTCCACCAGCCGCCGCAGCTCCGGCGGCGGCAGCTCCGAGGTGTCGATGACCAGGTCGGCATCCGCGCGCAGCGGCGCGGTGAGCGCGAGCTCGGCCTCGATGCCGTCCGAGACGCGGCCGCCGCGGGCCAGCGGGTGCCGCCGGCGCGTGGCGGTATAGCGGCGCAGCAGCACCGCCTCCTCGGCGACGGCGAACAGCAGCTCGACCCGCAACCCGGGATCGCGGCGCAGCCCGGCCAGCGCCTGCAGCAGCGACGCCGCGTCGAAGCCGGTGGTCCGGGCGTCGACGCCGATCGCCATCGGCGCCTCGCTGCGCCGGATGATCTCGCCGATCATCGAGAGCGGCGGGTTGTCCACGGCTTCGTGGCCGAGATCCTCGAGGATGCGCAGGATCGACGACTTGCCGGCGCCGGACAGGCCGGTGACGAGCAGGATGCGCCGCGCCTCGGTCACGCCGCTCCACTCACGCGAAGGCGCCGGCGGGCATCGCCGTGCGACGCTGCACGCAGTCCAGCGCGTGCGCCACCAGCAGGGCCGCCGATGCCGGTTGCGGATCGAGGCGCAGCACCGGCACGCCGAGCGCGTGCCACGCCGGCTCCGGCAGCCGCGGCGGGCACTGGCCCAGTTCGCAGGCAAGCACCAGGCGAACCGGCGCCCGGTGCGCGAGACGCAGGATGCCCAGGCCGCGCATCTCCACCAGCCCCTCCAGTCCTGGCGCCGGCGCCGCCAGGCCCTGCTCGAGCTCGACCCGATCATCCGCCACCAGCACGAAGCCGCGGTCGATCAGCCGCAGCAGCAGGTCGGACTTGCCGCAGCCGGAGGGACCGAGCAGCAGCACGCCGGCATCGTCGCGGGCCGCACAGCTGGCGTGGATCCGGGTCCTCACCGGGCGATCCTAGAGCAGGCGGAATACGAATGGAATCAATCCGCTCCCCGTCGCGACTTTCAGACCAGCGTCGAGACGGTTCGCCGGCATGTTAAAAAAGATTGAGTTTCGTCTAATTGTGACGCAACTGTGACCCGCGCACGCAGGAGACCTCGTCACGATGCTCGCCACGCAGAGACCGGGTCACGATGAAGGTCAGGACCGCCTGCTCCGTGCTGGACGCGCCCCCGTCACCATCGAGCGCCGGCACCCGCGCGGCCGGCAGCCGGAGGTGCTGCTGCGACGGGTGACCGGGTTCGACGCCGACCGCGGCCGCTTCTCGCGCCACCTCTCCGAGCAGTGCCGGCAGGCGCTGCGCAACGGCGCCACGTCGCTGGCCTCGGCCGGACTGTCGATGCAGGACGTGGTGCGCGTGACCTACCTGATGCAGGATGCGGACGGCTTCCCGGCCTGCTTTCCGCTGCTCCGCGACGCCTTCGGCGATGCCCGTCCGGCCGCGACCCTGCACCTGGTCGGCAGCTTCGACGTGGTGGACATGCAGATCGAGCTCGAGCTGCTGGCTCGCCGCGGCGCCTGAGACCGCCGTGGGAAGCCGGCGCACCGCGTTGACGCGGCGGCGGGCGGGACGATAGAAGCGCCGCGAGCAGCAGCCCCGGCCGGCCGGCGGTGCCGGTCGATCGTCGACCGGTTCGGACGGGTCAACCTCGATGTGGATCCGGGCATGGACGTGTTAGCGCCGAAGAGCAGCGGCAGGGTCCGGGCACGAGCGGACGCAGCCTCCGGCCGGGCCGCCCGACAGGTGTTTCGCATCGAGGACGAGAGCGGCCGGGTGCTGCGCCGGGTGCGCGACGCGCGCGATCCTCAGGAAGCCATCGCGCTGTACTGGCGGGCGGTCGGCGCGGCCACGCCGGGAGCGACGATGAGCAAGGATCTGGAGCGGCGCATCGGCCGCGCCCGCGCGCGCATGGCGCGCAGCCCGCTGCAGACCGAGGAACTGCCGTTCGAGGCCGATCCGGCGCCCGCGACGGCTCCGGAGGCGGCGGCCGAGGATGACAGCGTCGTGGACGCGGCCGTCGAGGACGCCATGCCGCCGCGGCGCACGCGCGCGAAGCCGGGGCCGACGCCGCAGGACGACCTGTTCGAGGTGGCTGCGCCCGACGAACCGGTCGACGACGCGCCAGCGGATGAGGCCGCGGCCGGCACCGGCATCGCCGCGGCCGAACCGCCCGCATCGTCGCCGGCGGCCGCGACCGTTGCCGAGCCGGCGTCGCCGGCCGATCCGGAGCCGCGCCTGCTCGATCCGCAGGACGTGCTGCTGCAGCGGGTCGATCCGCGCAACCTGCGCGCGACCGATCGCGCGGATGCCTACCTCTATCACGTCACCAACGGCCCCGACGCGGAGCTGGCGCTGAAGCAGGGGCTGCTGGTCAGCACGTCGGACCCGATGATCCTGACCGAACGGCAGGGCGTCGGCTACTGGCTGTCGGTGCTGGCGGAGGATTACGACTACATCCTGGACGGACCGGCCGACTTCGTGGTGCTGCGGCTGCGGCGCATGACCGTGGAAGAGCTGCTCGAACCCGACCCGCACGCCTCGCGCAGCGCCGGCTGTCCCTGCTACCTGCTGACCGGACGCGGCTGAGCCGCGGCTCAGCCCAGGAAGGTCTGCTCGATCAGCGCCAGCGTGCGTGCCGCATCGACGCCGACGCAGACGTACTGCGA
>CAXTNB010000081.1:6804-9610 GCA_964245385.1 uncultured Acetobacteraceae bacterium
GTACGTCTGCGTCGGGTGCGGGTCCCAGGCGGGGGTCGGGAAGGGCGGCCGCTTCGGCTTCTGGATGGTCTGGCCGGAGGCCAGGCCGCCGCAGATCACGCGCACCGGGCCTTCGCGCAGGGTGAACAGGGTCGGGTCGATCGCGTAGGCGACGGCCAGGCTGTCGTGCGCGAAGATGCCGTCGAGCTTGCGGCTGCGCTGGTGGAAGCCGAGATAGGCCTGCGACAGCTCGTGCAGCAGCCGTCCCGTTTCGCCGCCAGCGTCGCGCAGCCGGTCGAGCAGGGGCGCGTCGATCACCACCTCCTGGGTGACGTCGAGGCCGACGATGGTGACCGGCCAGTGCGCCGTGAACACCGCATCCGCCGCGTCCGGGTCGCCGGCGATGTTGGCCTCGGCCACCGGCGAGACGTTGCCGGAATGGCCATGGGTGCCGAAGGCGCCGCCCATCACGATCACGCCCTGCACCAGCCGGGCGATCTCGGGATCCTTGTCCAGCGCCCGGGCCAGGTTGGTCAGGCGGCCGACGGCGATGATGGTCACCTCGCCCGGGAAGCTGCGGATCAGGTCGATCATCATGCGATGGCCGCGCCGGCCGTCGACGCGGCTCGACAGCGCGTGCGGGATCTCGACGCCGCCGAGCGCGTGGTCGCCGTGCACGTGATGCGCGTGCTGGCCGTGTTTGCCGAGCAGGGTGACGCCGGAACCTTGCGCCACCGGTGCCGAGAAGCCCAGCCGGTCCTTGAGGAACAGCGCGTTGCGGGTGACCGTCTCGATGCCGGCGTTGCCGAGCACGGTGGTGACGCCGATCAGCTCGAGCTCCGGACGGCGCGTCAGCAGGGCCAGCGCCATCGCGTCATCCACGCCCGGATCGGTGTCGAAGATGACCTTGCGCATGGCGGTCCTCGTTCTCAGGAGCGGCCCCGAGCAAACCGCGATGCGCAAGAGGAGGCAAGGGCCGAGAAACCCCTGCCCGAGAAAACGGGGTCGTGGGCCCACGGCCCCAGCGGATAGAGGACGGAGCCCTCGCCTCGGTTCCCCGGCAGCCCGCTAATGCTGGTTGTCGGTGCGGCGGATGAAGTCGGCGGCGTTGTCGTGCAGCTGCCGCAGCGACGCCTCGTGGGCATAGACCATGTGGCCGGACTCGTACTGCCTGATCTCGATGTTGCCGGCCAAGCTCTTCGGGATCGGCAGGTGGCGCATCTCCCAGACACCCTCGAAGTAGGGCGTTCCGAGATCGAAATAGCCCTGGTTGAGCTGTATCTTCAGCTTCGGGTTGAGTTTCATGGCGCTGGCGAGGTCGGGCAGCACGTTGGGTACGCCGCGCACCGGCCGCTCGGCGTTGGGCGGCTGGTGCGTGAAGCTCCACTCGCGGATGTTATGCGCGCTCACCTTGTACTCCATGATGCCGTCGCCGGCCGGGTCGCTGTCGCCGTAGTGCAGCACCTTGCGCGCGTAGTCGTTGAACACCGAGATGTAGGCCGACGACATCGCGGCACCCTGCGGGTCGTACTCCGAGCGCTCCGCCAGCGGGTCCATGGCCGGCCCGGAGAAGCGGCTGTCGAGCCGGCCGGTGTTCATCGCCTCCGGACCCAGCAGGGTCTGCTCGAAGTCGCCGCCGTTGACGCGCAGGTCGGCCTTCTTGATGTAGTCGACCGGCAGGCCGGTATAGTCGTGCAGCCTGGAGGCCACCCGGTCGCGCTCGGCATCGTCGAGTGCGGTGCCCTGCTGCAGCGCGCTGGTGTAGTCGGTCAGGGCGAAATGCTCGACCTCGCTCAGGAAGCGGCGCAGGTCGCCGGGCTGAGTCGGCAGCTTGTGGTGGTAGAAGGCGGTCGCGGCGAAGCTGGGCAGCGCCAGGATGTAGGGCTGGTCGACGCTCGGGTTGTACTGCGGCCCGTCGATGCTGTTGTCGTAGTCGAGGATCTGCGAGAGCAGCATCACGCCGTTCAGGTCGATGCCCTTGTCCTCCTGCAGCCGGCTCGCCACGATCGCCGAGCGCGTGGTGCCGTAGCTCTCGCCGAACAGGTATTTCGGCGAGTTGAAGCGGCCGAAGCGGGCCAGGAACTGGGCGATGAAGCCGGTGAAGGCGTCGGCGTCCGGATCGGTGCCGTAGAATGCCTTCTCCTTGTCGCGCCCCTCGATGCGCCCGAAGCCGGTGCCCGGCGCGTCGATGAAGACGAGGTCGCTGGCGTCGAGCAGGCTGTCGTCGTTGTTGATCAGCTGGTACGGCGCCGCGTCGGTGTGGCTGGCGTCGGCGGTGACGACGCGCCGCGGGCCCAGCGCGCCCATGTGCAGCCAGACCGTGGCGGAGCCGGGACCGCCGTTATAGACGAAGGTGATCGGCCGGTTCTCCGGCCGCACACCCTTCTTGAAGTAGGCGACGTAGAACATCTCCGCCTCCGCCGTCGGGTTCTTGGCGTCCGGCCTCGCGGCGTCGGAGGCATCGGCGGGATCGGCGTCGTCCCAATCCTTGGGATGCACGACCAGCGTGCCGGCGACCGCCTGGTAGTCGATCTTCTGGCCGCGCACCGTGACCGAGCCGTCCGAGCTCTTCTGCTGCGGCGTGAAGTGCGGCGCCCGCGGGGCGGAGCCGCTCTTGGTCGCCGGCGTCGCCGCGCCGTCATCTGCGGCGCGCGCGGTGAGCGACCCCGCGAGTGCCAGGGCCGCCAGGACGGCGGCGAGTCGGGTTCTGCAGTGCGGCACGGTCGATCTCCAGGGTAGTCGGAGGGGGCAGACGGCGCCGCGCCTCAGCTCCGCTGCCAGCCATCCATCTTGAGCACCTCGCCTGCGAGGTAGAGGCTGCCGCAGA
>CAXTNB010000082.1:0-9540 GCA_964245385.1 uncultured Acetobacteraceae bacterium
GTTCTTCAGCGACAAGACCAACGGCGTGAACTGGCAGGCGGTGCACGATTCCTATGCCAGGCTGCTGCCGCTGCTCGGCTCGCGCGAGGACCTCAACTACCTGATCGGACAGGTGCAGGGCGAGCTCGGCAACTCGCACACCTACGTCAGCGGCGGCGACGAGCAGGATCCGACGCCGGCGGCGCCGACCGCCCTGCTCGGCGTCGATTTCGCGCTCGACCGCGCCTCCGGCCGCTACCGCTTCGCCCACATCTTTCGCGGCGACGACTCCCGCGACGGCTATCGCGGCCCGCTGGGCGCGCCGGGGCTCAACCTGCATGACGGCGACTTCCTGCTCGCCGTGAACGGGCAGGCGCTGGCGGCACCCACCGACCCGTACAGCCTGTTCGTCGACGTGCAGAGCCCGGTGACGCTCACGGTGTCGGGCACCGCCACGGGGCCCTCGCGCGACGTCAGCGTCGAGCCGGTCCGCAGCGAGATGTCGCTGCGCGAGCAGGGCTGGATCGACCATAACCGGGCGATCGTGGACCGGCTGTCGGGCGGCCGCATCGCCTACGTCTACCTGTCGGACATGGAGTCGCTGGGCATGGAGCAGTTCGTGCGCCAGTTCTACCCGCAGGTGGACCGTCAGGCGCTGATCGTCGACGACCGCTTCAACGGCGGCGGCTTCATCGACCAGATCGTGCTGGAGCGCCTGCGACGGGTGCTGGTCGGCATGTCGACCAACCGCGAGCGCACCGCCATGACCATCCCGCAGCAGCTGATCGACGGCCCCAAGATCTGCCTGCTGAACCAGTTCTCCGCCTCCGACGGCGACATCTTCCCGTACTATTTCCGCAAGTACGGTCTCGGGCCGCTGCTCGGCATGCGCAGCTGGGGCGGCGTGCGCGGCATACGCGGCGAGTGGAGCCTGCTCGACGGCGGCTACATCACCGTGCCGGAGGACGCGCTGTACGGCCTCGATTCGCGGTGGGTGATCGAGAACCACGGCGTCGACCCCGACATCGTGGTCGAGAACAGCCCCGGCGAGCTGCTGGCCGGCCATGACCGCCAGCTCGAGACCGCCGTCGGCATGCTGATGGACAAGCTGGGGCGGCCGCCGCACGCCGTTCCCGCGCTGCCGCCGCCGCCGCCGCTGCTGCCGGCCTATCCGGCGCCGGGGCGTGGCTGAGGCGACGATGCGGCCGATCCGCGCCGCGTCGCAGGAGCACCGCATCGACCACGTCGCGTCAGGACGGGCTCGGGGCGCGAGCGGCCCCCGCTCGCGCGCCGGGCGGGATCGGCACGACGGGCGCCGCAGGCGGCGCAGCTTCACGTTTATCGTTAGCTGAACGATTGGACTTGCGGGCGCAACCCGCCGCGGCTAACAATACGCCATTCGCTCGGAGCCCGGTGAAAATCCGGGTGGCTCTGCCGGCCGCCAATCCGCCGGATAACGCACATGACACGATCGATCTGATCGCCGCATCTCCTGTGGCTCGCTCATGCGTTGTTGCGGATCACCTCGTCACATGAACGTCCGATGTCCCTCCTCGACCCGTCGGTTGTTCGCTCCGCGAGGCATCTTGCGCCGCGTGCGCCGCGGCCTCGTCCGGCGCGTCGTCTCGACGGATGCCGCCCTCGCCTCGCCGCCGCGGGCCGCCGGGTCCCGAGGCATCGCGGCGATGGCGGGGCACGCCCTTGCCGACTCGAGTGTTTCGACTACAGAATGGTTTCGTTACAGAATGTCCCCATGACGGGAGCGAATCGACGGGTAAACTGGAGGTAGTCGGTGTGAGACGCTCATTGGGGGGACGACACTCGATGAACACGGTTCCGGTCGCATCCGCGACGCTGCCGAGAATATCCGTGATCCTCTGCAGCCACGACCGGCTGCACTACGTCCAGAGCTGCCTGGAGTCGCTGGCGCGCCAGACCGTCGCCCAGGACGAGTTCGAGGTCATCCTCGTCGACAGCGGCTCGCCCGCCGGGGTGCATGTCGCGCTGAAGCGTCTCGTCGAGCAGGTCGGCAACGCGCGTCTGCTCCGCCTGGAGCGGCCCGGCGTCAGCCTGGCGCGCAACGCCGGTGCCCGCGCCGCCACCGGCGACTACGTCGCCTACATCGACGACGACGCGATGGCCGCTCCCGACTGGATCGAGCAGATCCAGCGCGTGCTCGCCGAGCAGGGCTGCCGTCCGGCGGTACTGGGCGGCAGGGTGCTTCCGGTCTGGGAACGTCCGCTGCCGGCCTGGTGGCCGCATTCGCTGCGCGGCGTGCTGTCGATCATCGAGCACGAGGGCGCCGGCGAATACCGCACCGACGCGCTGCCGGCCAATCTCGAGCCCTACGGCGTCAACATGATCCTGCGCCGCGACGTCATGCTGCGTCACGGCGGCTTCGCCGAGGCGCTGGGTCGGCTCGGCCTGGTGCTGCAGTCCGACGAGGACGTGCAGCTGGCCTGGCGCCTGCAGGACGCCGGGTTCTCGGCGGTCTACGACTCCCGCATCGTCGTGCACCACTCCATCCAGGCCAGGCGCCTCAACGTCGAGTGGCTGCTCTCCCGGCTCTACTGGCAGGGCGCGTCGACGGTGCATACGCGTCGTCTGCTCGGCCAGCAGGCGCTGGTCCACCGCGAGTTCTTCAGGCGCTTCCTGATCGAGGCGATCGCGCTGCCGATCGTGTCGGTGATGCCGAAGCACACCACCCGCCTGCTGGCGCTGCGCTGGCGATACGCCTACGCGTGCGGCTTCACCAGGGAGACGCTTTCCTGCGGGCCGGGCAAGCGCCAGGTCATGCTGCTCGGTCGCAAGCGCAGGACCGTGCTCAACCCGGGTGCGACGGAGGCGGCGCGTCCGCCGCTGATGGTCACGCAGCATGATCTGCACGCCGCCGACCTGGCGGCGGCGGGTCCGAGCTAGGTGCGCGACGCGCGCGGGACCGGCGGGCCCGGTCGGCATCCCCGCCTCATCACATCGCGGCTATATCCGCACGAGCCTTAGGGCTAGAAGCAGCAGCGGCTAAGACATCACGGCCGAACACAGGACCGTCGCGCCCGGGCGACGGAAGAGATGATGTTGCATGAAACACGGGCACGCCCGCTTCCTCGTCGCCGCCGCGCTGTTCAGCCTGATGGTGCTGGCTGCTCCTTACCTCGCGATCAGGTCGAACACGCTGTATTGCAAGTACAGCCGGGTATTCTGGAATCCCACCGACTGCTTCAAGTTCGCCCTGCACGACCAGACGGCGGACATCGTGTTGGTCGGCGACTCCTCGCTGGTGTTCGGCGCGCGACCCAACCTGCTCACCCAGAGGCTCGACGTCAGCGCGATCAACCTGGGCATGCCGGCCGGCAGCATCATCTTCTTCCCCGGGATCCTGCTCGACCACTACCTGGCGCAGAACCGGCAGCCGAGCCTGATCGTCCTCTACGTCAGCCCCTGGACCCTGGTGCGGCCGCAGACCGACATCGAGCATCTGTGGAACGACGGTGCCCGGGTGGCGCTCCGCCACGGCAGCCTCGCCGAGATCGGCAGGATCTTCGCCGGCGATCCGCGCCGGCTGATCCAGCTTCCGGTCATCTTCCTGCAGCAGGGCCTGAGCCAGTTCAGCCTGTCGGCGATCTGGTGGAAGAAGGCCTCGGCGGAGATGCGCGCCGAGCGCGGCTGGTTCGCGATACGCAGGCCGGGGCGCCCGCTCTCCATCCTGCGTCCCGGCGGCTTCACCGCCACGCCGCCGAACCTCACCGACGACTGCACCCTGCCGGTCAAGGCGCTCTCGCCGCCCGATCGCCGGCAGATCCAGAAGTTCCGCGACGCCTACCGCCGCCGCGGCATGGACGTCATCGTCTACGTGGCTCCGGTGCCGACCTGCGACCCGACCTATCCCGCGATCGTGGCCGCCTATCGCGGCGTCGCCGACAACCGGCCGCAGACCCTGCCGGGCCGCTACTTCATCGACGACGGATGGCGCGTGCACATGACCAAGGAGGGGGCGGACCAGGCCACCATCCAGATCGCGGACTTCATCAAGTCCTACATGATGTCGCAGCACGCCAAGCTGATGCTGAGCGGGCAGCGCGTCGCCAGCGGGCACAGCTAGCGGGCGGACGCGGTCGATGCTGTTCAACTCCTACGAGTTCATGTTCGCCTTCCTGCCGCTGGCGCTGCTCGGCTTCTACCTGTCGGGCACCCTCGGCCGCCCGGCGGCGCGGGCCTGGCTCATCGGCTGCTCGGTGCTGTTCTACGGCTGGTGGAACCCCCGCTTCGTGCCGCTGCTGCTCGGCTCCGTCGCCTTCAACTACGCGCTCGGGCAGCTGATCGGGCTGGCCGGTCCGCGTCGCGGCCTGAAGACGGCGGTGCTCAGCGTGGGCGTGAGCGGCAACCTGCTGCTGCTGTTCTTCTACAAGTACCTGTTCACGCTGCTGACGTTCCTCGGCCTGCTCGATCTGATGCCGTTCGTCGGCCGCGACGGCCTGATCCTGCCCCTGGGCATCTCGTTCTTCACCTTCACCCAGATCGGCTACCTGGTCGACCTGAGCGGCGGCGTGGTCAGGCCGCACGGCCCGCTCGAGTACGCCGTCTTCGTCATGTTCTTCCCCCACCTGATCGCCGGGCCGATCCTGCACAACCAGGAGATGATCCCGCAATTCAAGAGCCCGGCGACCTACCGGTTCCGGCTGGAGAGGCTCAGCATCGGGCTGAGCATCTTCGTGATCGGGCTGTGCAAGAAGGTGGTGATCGCCGACCCGCTGGGACGGATCGCCGATCCCGGTTTCGTCTCCCCCCACCTGCTCAGCACGTACGGCGCCTGGCAGGCGGTGCTGAGCTACTCGCTGCAGCTCTATTTCGACTTCTCCGGCTACTCCGACATGGCGATCGGCATCGCCCGGATGTTCGGCGTGGTGTTCCCGCTGAACTTCAACTCGCCGTACAAGAGCCGCTCGATCATCGACTTCTGGCAGCGCTGGCACATGACGCTGACGCACTACCTCAACCTCTACCTCTACAACCCGGTGGCGCTGTGGGTGACCCGCCGACGGGCGGCGCGGGGGCGGCCGAGCTCGCGCCAGGCGATGCGTACCGCGACCGGCTTCGCCAGCATGATCCTGCTGCCCGTGTTCTTCACCATGACGCTGGCCGGGATCTGGCACGGCGCGGGCCTGCAGTTCCTGATCTTCGGTCTGCTGCACGCGACCTACCTCTCGATCAACCACGCCTGGCGGGTGTTCCGGCCGAGCCGGGGCAAGGCGAAGAAGTCCGAGCGCTGGACCGCCATCGTGCCCGGCGTGGCACTCACCTTCCTCGCCGTGCTCGTCGCGCAGATCTTCTTCCGGGCGAACTCGGCGCCGGACGCCGTCTCCATGCTCGGCGGCCTGCTGGGGCTGCACCCGGTGGCCGGCGAGATCATCGTCCCGGCGAGGCTGTTCGGCTGGGGCTATGGCCTGCTCGTCCGGATGGGCGGTGCCGGGCTGATCACCCTGAGCGACAACGCCTCGGAACTGAAGGCCTGGATGCGGATCGTCGTCGGCTTCCTGATCGTCTGGACGCTGCCGAACACCCAGCAGATCATGGTCAATTTCGGCCCCGCGCTCGAGCAGGTCAGGCCGTTCCCGTCGCGGAACCTGCGCTGGTATCCCGGGATACGCTGGGGCCTGGTGATCGGGGTCCTGCTGCTCGGCAGCCTGTACGGCCTCGACGACCCGAGCCGGTTCCTGTACTTCCAGTTCTAGCGGGGTGCGGAAGCAGGCGAGGGCTCTGCCCCCGACCCGCTGCGGCCGAAGGCCCCGGACCCCGATCCATCAAGTAGCGGATTTCTAAGGCTCCGCGCGTTCCAGCAGCCTGCCAGAGCGAGATCGGCTCAGCGGCTCGCCGCTGCCAGCTTGCGGTGGATGATCGTGACCAGGTGGCCGACATCCTTCAGGTTGCCGGTCTCGGCGGTCTGGAACTTGATCCCGAACCGCACCTCGGTGGCGACCAGGATGTTGATCTGGTTGAACGAATCCCAGTCCTCGATGTCCTCGGCGGTGGTCTCGTGCCTCAGCACCAGCGTATCGTCGCCGAACGTCTCGCGGAAGATCTCGGTCAGCTGGTGCAGGATCTCGGCCTCGGTCATGGAGCACAGCCTGTCGTTGGTAAGATGTCCTGAACCGGGTGCCGCGACCATCGACCGCATCCCGCAGCGCGACTGATATGGGCGCCCCGGGCGCTGCATCAAGCGAGCGAGCCGCGGCCGGCCGCCCCAGGCATCGCCAGGATTTCGCAACGATCCGGTTTGGGTTCCTGTACCATAGGACGACAAATCCGGAGCGGCGGCATGAACCTGAGCAGCGTCCTCGACGTGATCATCGCGCTGGTCTTCACCTACTTCCTGCTCGCGCTGATCGCCAGCGGCGTGCAGGAGGTCATCGCCGGGATTTTCGCCTGGCGCGGCACCTACCTCGCCAAGGGGCTCGACGTCATCCTCGACAACAGCGACACCGCGTCGTTCCGCTGGGTCGACGCGCGCGACTTCCTGCGCGCGCACTTCACCTCGGCGCCGGGCCAGAGTGCCGGCGACCGCCTGGCGATGGCCATCGCCCGCCACCCGCAGAGCGCCCCGACCCCGGAGCAGGCGGTGCTGCGGCGCGTGCTCGCGGTGGCGACGCACCCGCTGATGCGCGGCACCCCCTCAAAGCTGCCGTCCTACATTCCGGCCCGCACCTTCTCGCTGGCGCTGCTGGAGACGTTGCGTGACGGCTCCGACGCCCCGGTCTTCACCCAGCTCGAGCGCAGCGTGGCGGGACTTCCCGAGGGCGACCTGAAGAAGACGCTGTCCATGTTCCTGCGCGACGCCTGCCAGGACGTCGACGCCTTCCGCGCCCGGCTGGAGCAGTGGTTCAACGACGCGATGGACCGGGTGAGCGGCATCTACAAGCGGCTGAGCCAGTACGTCATGATCATCTTCGGCGTCACGCTGGCGCTGGCGCTGAACGTGGACAGCCTGCGGGTGGCCCGCGTGCTCTGGCAGACCCCGGCCCTGCGCGCGGCGATGCTGGCCGACGCCGAGACCCTGGTCGCCGCACCGCCGGCGAACGGTGCGGTCGCGGTCGTGCTGCCCGGAGGCCGGTCGATCCGGCTCCCGGTGCTGGAGCCGCCGGTGCTGGCGCCGCTGCGCCTGTTCGAGGCGCAGCAGATCCCGTTCGGCTGGTCGGTCCGGCAGTTCTCCTGGGCGACGCCGTGCGGCTGGCTGCTGACCGCGGGCGCGGTGGCACTGGGCGCGCCGTTCTGGTTCAGCCTGCTGCAGAACCTGATCAACATACGCAGCGCCGGGCCGAAGCCGAGGCGTTACGACGAGCTGTCGAGCCCCACGGAGTAGGCGGCCGCCGCGCCGCGGTTCGTCTCAGCCGACCAACGCGCCGCCCGGGGTCCAGAACGCCGCCTCCAGGCGGACGGTGGTGCGGAAGCTGTGCAGCAGCATCGGGTAGCGCGCCGCCGCGCCGTGCGAGCGCGCGAGCGCGTCGAGTCGCTCCACCCCCTCGTTGGCGAGCCCGACGTAGTGGGCGCCGCCGTAGACGCCGATCCAGGGCAGGTAGGGGTTGTCCTGCCGCGGCGTATCCGGATCGGCGGCCAGGCGCAGCCCGATCTCGGCGTAGCCGACCAGGCAGGCGGAGAGCGACACCATCAGGTCGAGGATGTCGCCGCGCTGGCCGCAGTCCAGCATGAAGCGCGTGTAGGCGAGCAGCTCGAGCGATTCCGGCTGCTGCGCGAGTGCCGCCTCTTGCAGTCCCCACTCGCGGCAATAGGCGATGTGCAGGGCGAGCTCGGTGTCGAGCAGGTCGGCGAGCAGGCGCGCGGTGCGACGCATGCCGGCGATGTCGGGATCCTTGTAGACCGCCAGCGCGTAGGCGCGGGCGTACTGGATCAGGTAGAGGTAGTCCTGCACCAGGTAGCTGCGGAACGACGCCAGCGGCAGCGTCCCGGCGCCGAGGGCGGCGACGAAGTCGTGGTGGGTGTAGGCGTGCCATTCGGCCGCGCAGTCGGCGCGCAGCCGGGCGAACAGGGTGCCGGTCGCGAGTGCCGGCAGGCCTGCCGCATCGCTCAATGGGCGACCAGCCGGCGATACAGGTGCCAGGTCGCGTGTCCCAGCACCGGCAGCACCACGGCGAGGCCGACGAAGGCGAGCAGCGAGCCCAGCAGGATCAGCGTGCCGACGATGAAGCCCCACAGCGCCAGCACCAGGCGGTTGCCCGCCACCGCGCGCAGCGAGGTGCGCACCGCCAGCGTCACGTCGACGTTGCGGTCGAGCATCATCGGGAACGACACCACGCTGATCGCGAGCACGACGATCGCGAAGGCCAGCCCGATCAGGTTGCCGGCGACGATCAGGAACCAGCCGCCCGGGGTCGCGAACAGGGCGCCGAGGAAATCCGACATCCGGCTGAACGGGGTGTCGCCGAAGGCCGCGTGGTAGATCCCCTGGGCGATGGTGATCCAGACCACGAAGATCGCCACCAGCGCCAGCGCGAGCAGCACGATCGAGCCGAGGTTCGGCGAACGCAGCACGTCGAAGCAGTTCCGCCAGGTGGCCGGCTGGCCGTGCTCGCGCCGCATGCTGATCTCGTAGAGCCCGATCGCGGCGATCGGCCCGACCAGCGCGAACCCCGAGATCATCGGGTAGAACAGCGGCAGCAGGCCGTGCCCGGCGGTGAACTTCCAGAACACCACCGCCACCACCGGGTAGATGATGCACAGGAAGAACAGCTGGCTCGGGATGGCGCGGAAATCCTGCCAGCCGAGCAGCAGCGCCACGCGCAGGTCGGCGAGGCCGATGCGCCGGATCGCGGGCACCGGCAGACGCCTGACGGGGTTGGTGGGGATCGGCTGCGATGCTGCCTGGTCGATCATGGTCGCCTCGCCATCGGTTCGGCATGGTGGTGCCGCGAGGCGAGACTGTCCAGCGCGCCGAGCACTCAGGGGGAGGCGGGCGGCGTCATCCGCGACGGCCCGGCGCACGGGAAGCTCGCCACCAGGAACTGGTAGACGCCCGCCGCCGCCGGCTGGCTCGCCGCCGCCGGGTTGGTGCCGGCCCAGGTCACCAGCTTGTCGCGGGCCGCCTGCCGGGTCATCGGCGGGTCGGTCGGCAGGCAGAACTGGCGCTGCGCCGCCGGCGTCTCGGTCAGGTAGAAATCGATCAGGCCGGTGAAGTAGCCGGCGCAGAGCGAGTGCTCGCTGCGCGCCATGGTGTCCTGGCCGGGCGTCACGCACATGTCGTACAGGCTCTGGAAGCTGGTGATCGTGGTGGGCGAGGGACGCTTGTAGCTGTAGGTCCCCGCTGCGTCCTGAGCGGCGTCCTGGGCCCGCGCCGGCAGGCCGGAGATGGCGAGGAGGGCTGACACAGCCGCGATCTTGGCGCGCATCCGGCATTCCTTTCGACTGGAACCATCGCAACGTGTGCCTGTCGGCGAGGTTGCGTCCTCAGCACCGCGCCGCGGGCCGGCGATGCAGCGTGCCGCCGGTCATCGCCGCCGGGACGCCGGTGGTGGACGGGAAGCTGATCGGCAGGCCGCGCAGCCTGCGCTGCGC
>CAXTNB010000083.1:0-754 GCA_964245385.1 uncultured Acetobacteraceae bacterium
CCTCCGCGGAGCATCCGTTCACGAAGTGGATGGCTGGCGGTCAGCCGAGGGTTGGAAAAAACGGCCGCCGACGCGTTGACCACCTGGACCCGGCGCCACGTCGCGCTCCTGGGGCGGGCGATGCGTCACGCCGCGGCGTCGGCAGCGTCGACGTCTTGCCGTGGCCGACGCGCGAACCAGGCGTTGCGGTGCGACCGTCGCGTCAACATCTGACGCACGGCATGCCCGCGCCATCCGTGATAGGCTGCGTGGGCGGGTTCACCCATCAACCAGGCGAAGGGACGATCGAGGATGCCGGACGGAGCCATGCTCGCCACGCAGGAGAGCGTATCGCCGCGGCTGCCGCTGGCGGTGGACCTCGACGGCACCCTGCTCGCGGGCGACGTGCTGCACGAGCAGTTCCTCAAGCTGCTGTTCCGGCGGCCGCTGCTGCTGCCGCCGCTGCTGCTGACCCTGCTGCGGCAGGGCAAGGCCGTCTTCAAGCGGCGCGTCGTCGCCCTGATGCCGCCGCTCGCGGTGGCGCTGCCGTTCCGCAAGCCGTTCCTGGAGTGGCTGCAGGGTCAGAAGCAGGCCGGCCGGCCGCTGCACCTGGTGACCGCGTCGGATCAGCACGTCGCCGACGCGGTGGCGGCACATCTCGGCATCTTCGAGACCGCCACCGGCAGCGACGGCGCCACCAACCTGCGCGGCACCGCCAAGGGGCGGTCGCTGCGCGCGCGGTTCCCGGACGGCTTCGCCTATGCCGGCGACAGCA
>CAXTNB010000083.1:764-3464 GCA_964245385.1 uncultured Acetobacteraceae bacterium
GGGATGGCCGACCAGGTGGTGCTGGTCAACGCCAGCAGCGCCACCGCCTCGCGGGTGCGCGCCAAAGGCTGGCCGGTGCTGGCGGAGTTCGTGCGCACGCGTCCCGGCCTGAAGGACTGGCTCGCCGCGATCCGGCTGCACCAGTGGAGCAAGAACACGCTGCTGGTGGTGCCGCTGCTGCTGGGGCATCGCTTCGGCGATCCGCACGCGGTGATGCGCGTGCTGCTGGCCATGCTGATCCTGAACGTGGTGGCGTCCGGCACCTACATCCTCAACGACATCGCCGACCTGGAAGCGGACCGGCTGCACGCCAAGAAGTGGCGCCGCCCCTTCGCCTCCGGACGCGTGTCGCCGGTCACCGGCCTGCTGGTGGCGGTCGGGCTGATCGGCGGCGGCCTGATCTGCGCGTCGCTGCTGGCCTGGAGCTGCCTGGCACTGGTCGCCGGTTACGTGGTGATCTCGCTGACCTACTCGCTGCGTCTGAAGAGCGTGCCGTTCCTCGACACCACCATCATCGCCGCCCTGTTCACGCTGCGCCTGATCCTGGGCATCGAGATGGCGCAGGTGCTGTACTCGCCCTGGCTGATCTCGTTCGCGGGCTTCTTCTTCCTGTCGCTGGCGCTGGCCAAGCGGCACGTCGAGGTGATGCAGGCCGCCGACGGCTCCAGCGCCTCGCTGGCACGTCGCGGCTACCTGCCCGAGGACTGGCCGCTGACGCTGGCCTTCGGCGTCGCCGCCGCCTTCGCCTCGCTGCAGATCATGATCCTGTTCGTGGCCGACGACGCGCGGCCGTCGCTGCTGTACTCGCACCCGTTCCGGCTCTACCTGGCGCCCTCGGGCATCCTGCTCTGGCTGATGCGGGTCTGGTTCCTCGCGCACCGCAAGCGGCTGTCGCACGACCCGGTGATCTTCGCGCTGCGCGATCCGGTCAGCTGGTTCCTCGGCGCCTACACCTTCGCAATCGTACTGGCGGCCCTATGAACAGCATCGTCCCCCCCGTCGCCGACATGCAGGTCACGGACTCGCGCTCGTCGCTGGGCACCACCGGCTGGAAGCAGCTGGGCCTCAAGAGCTGGGGGCGGTCGCAGGTCGCCGAGGCGCTGGTCGCGCGGCCCGAACGGTCGCGCGAGCTGCACGCGGCGCTGCGGGATGGCGGCGCCGCCGGCTCGCGCACGCTGCTGCCGCGCGGTGCCGGACGCAGCTACGGCGACGTCTGCCTCAACGCCGACGGCGCCGTGGTCCTCACCGAGCGCCTGAACCGGATCCTGTCGTTCGATCCCGCCACCGGCCTGGTGGTGGTGGAGCCCGGCGTCACCTACGCGGACCTGCTGGCGGTGTTCCTGCCGCGCGGGTTCCGGGTCCCGGTGTCGCCCGGCACCTCGTTCGTGACCATGGGCGGGGCGGTGGCGAACGACGTGCACGGCAAGAACCAGCACGTCGCCGGCTGCTTCGGCGACTGCGTCGAGTGGCTCGACCTGCTCTGCGCCGACGGCAGCGTCCGGCGCCTGTCGCCGACCGAGAACGCGGCGCTGTTCGACGCCACCATCGGCGGCATCGGCCTGACCGGCATCGTCACCGCGCTGTGCATCCGTCTGCTGCCGGTGCCGTCGCCGGCGCTGCTGGTGCGCCGCCGCCGCGTGGGCGGCCTGGACGAGTTCCTCGAGGGCTTCGAGCAGGCGTCTTCGGTGCCGTACTCGGTCGGCTGGATCGACGTGCTCGCCACCGGTGCGGGGCTCGGACGCGGCATCCTCGAGACCGCGGAACCGGCGCCGCGCGGTGCCGTGGCGCCGGCTTCGCCACGCGCCAGGCGCATGCCGGTGGACCTGCCGGGCTGGGCCCTGAACGGCGCCTCGGTGCGCGCCTTCAACGCGCTGTACTGGCGGCGTGCCCAGCCCGAGGCGCGCGAGGTGGTGTCGAACTACATACAGTTCCTGCATCCGCTCGACGCCATCACCGACTGGAACCGGCTCTACGGCCGACGCGGCTTCCACCAGTTCCAGTGCGTGGTGCCGCGCGAGGACGGAGCGGAGACCGTCAAGCGCCTGCTGCGTACCGCGTCCGCAGGGGGCGGCGCCTCCTTCCTCGCCGTGCTCAAGGTGATGGGCATCGGCGGCCGCGGCCTGCTGTCGTTCGCCCGGCCGGGCTACTCGCTGGCGCTGGATTACGCGTCGGCGCCGCACACGCCGGAGCTGTTCCGTGCGCTCGAGCGCATCACCCGCGACGCCGGCGGCCGCATCTACCTCGCCAAGGACAGCATGATGTCGCGAGAGAGCTTCGCCGCCATGTACCCCAACATCGAGGCGTTCCAGCAGGTGCGCGAGCAGGTCGATCCGGGCCGTCGCTTCTCCTCCAGCCTGTCGCGCCGGCTGGGCCTCGGGTAGCGGCCATGTCCAGCGGGACGTTCCTTCGCACCTGGCTGATCCTCGGGCCGAGCTCGTCGGCGGCACGCGCCTTCGCGCACCGCGCGGCCTCGAGCGGCGCGCGCGTCATCCTCGCCGGCCGCGACGCCGAGGACCTGCGGGCGCAGGCGCAGGACCTGTCGCTGCGCTACGGGGTGCCGGCGCTGGCGCGCGGCTTCGATGCGCTCGACCTGTCGACGCATCCGGCCTTCGCCGCGGACTGCGTCGCCCTGTCGGACGGGCAGCTCAACATCTTCGCGGCCGTGGGCATCATGCCCGAGCAGGAGGCGCTCGACCATGA
>CAXTNB010000083.1:3564-9433 GCA_964245385.1 uncultured Acetobacteraceae bacterium
CGCCCGCGCAACTACCTGTACGGCGCCACCAAGGCGGCGCTGCACACCTGGCTGCAGGGCTACGCGGCGCGGCTGTCGCGCTCCGGCGTTCGCGTGGTCTGCATCAAGGCCGGGGTGATCGACACCGCGATGACCTGGGCGCTGCCGAAGCTGCCCTTCATGGCACGTCCGGAGGCGTTCGCGCGATCCGCCTGGGCGCTGGCGGCGCGCGGCCCGCAGGGTGCCTACGTGCCGCGGATCTGGCAGCTGGTGATGCTGGTGATACGCAGCGTGCCGACGCCGATCTTCAACAAGATGAACCTCTAGCGCGTCCTGGCGCCGGACCGGCCCGGCGCCGCGGGCGCGGTCAGAAGTGCCGCTCGTAGATGGTCAGCACGTCGCCGGGCTTGACGAAGCTCTGCCGCTGCACCTTGCCCTCGACGGAGGTCTTGCCGTCGTTGCGCACGATCGACGCGTAGTCCTCGACCGCGCGGTAGGTGAAGCCGCCGGCCACGGTGACCGCGGTCAGCACGGTCATGCCGGGCTGGTAGGGATACTGGCCGGGCTTGGAGACCTCGCCGAGCACGAAGATCGGACGGTAGTTGGTCACCTCGACCGAGACCGACGGATCGTTGAGGATGCTGTGCGTCTTGGCCTCGCTCGCGATCTCGTCGCTGAGCTGGGTGGTGGTCATGCCCGCCGCCTTCACCGCGCCGAGCATCGGCAGGGCGATGTTGCCGGCGTCGCTGACGTGGAAGTCGCCGCTCAGCGAGTCCTCGCCGACGGTGATCACCCGGATCTCGTCGCCCGGTCCGAGATTATAGGCGGCACTCGCCTCGTCGGGCAGCGGCGCCAGGTTGCCGCCCGGCGTGCAGCCGGGGACGACGAGCAGGCTGGCGAGGGCGAGGGCGGTTCCGGCAAGGCAGGTTCTACGCAGCACGACATGTCCTCATTTCTTGGTCGTTATGGACCGGAGCATGATGGATCTGATCACGCCCGGCTTGTCAACGGAAGGCACCGGTCGTGCCGGCCGGCTTCATGCCGTGGCCGGGCAGGGCCGCGAACACCTCGCGCCTGAGCCGGCCGCGCCAGCTGCCGCGATGCGCCGCATCGTTGCGCGCGATGTAGGAGGCGCCGGCGGCCGACATGCGCCGGACAGGTTCCTCGCGGGCCAGCCGCCAGGCCGCCGGGATCGCGCGCAGCGTCTGCGACCAGAGGCCGTTGCGCACGCCCTTCAGCAGGTAGCCGGCGACCCGCGGCGACAGCGCCGGCCAGCCCTGCCACTTGCGGCCGATATAGAGCCGGTTGCGAACGTAGTAGAACCAGCGGGTGCCCGACCAGTTGAAGCGTCGGTCCGGGCTGACCTTGTGTCGCACCACGAGGTCGCCGTCATACTGCATGCGCCAGCCCTCGGCGATCGCCCTGAGGCAGAAATCCAGCTCCTCCCAGCAGAAGAACAGCCTCTCGTCGTAGCCGCCGCAGCGCTGCCAGGCGCGCCTGCTGATCGCGTGCCCGGCGCCGACGAAGGTCACCGTCTCGAAGCCCTCGCCCGACCGCGGCAGCAGGCTGGCGGGATAGCCCCAGCTCGACAGGTCGTCGCTGCCGTCGGCGTGGATGACGATGCGGAACCCGATCGCGGCGAGATCGGTGTGTGCGTCGAGGCGGGCGACGGCACGTGCCACCGTGTCGGGCGCGGCGAACTCGGCGTCGTTGTCGAGGGCGATGATGGCGCGCCCGTGCCCGAACGCGGTGACCCGGTTGCGGCCGCCGGCGACGCCCCAGTTCCGCTCCGCCCGCAGCAGGCCGACATCCGCGCGCCCCTCGACCGCGGCACGCAGCCGCGCCAGGTTCTGCTCGGTCGATCCCTGGTCGAACACCAGCACGTGCCGGCTGACGCCGAGCTGCGAGCGGGCGGAGGCGATCGCCTCCAGCGTCTCGTCGACGCGGTCCATCGCCAGGATGACGATGTCAGCGTCGTAGTCGCCTTCGGGCGGGAGCGCCCCCGCGATCAGCACGCTGGTCATGAGCATCCGCTTCCTGTGGCCATCCGGGCAGCGCCCAGGATATACCCGGCACGGTTGCAATGGAACCGCCCGTGCTCATCTCGCATGCGTCACGACGCGGAGGCACCGGAACAGGGGGACGGAATGCTGATCTCGGTCGTCGTGCCGTGCTTCAACGTCCGTCGCTACGTGGGCGCGGCACTGCAGTCGCTGCTGGCGCAGAGCCACGCACGGTGGGAGGCGGTGTTCATCGACGACGGCTCGACGGACGGCACCGCGGACCTGGTCGCCGGCTGCACCGACGCGCGCGTGCGTCTGATCCGCCAGGCCAATCGCGGCGTGTCCGCCGCGCGCAATCGCGGCATCGAGCTCGCGTCCGGCGAGGCAGTGCTGTTCCTCGACGCGGACGACTGGCTGGCGCCGGACGCCATGGCGAGGATGGCGGCGCGCCTGCAGGACGGCCCGGCGGTGGCCGCGTACGGCGCGTTCTGCTTCGTCAGCGAGGACGGCGCACGCACGGTGCACGTCAAGTCGGGGCCGTTCCCGGAGGGCGACATCGTCGAGCGGCTGCTCGTCGAGAACCTGTTCGCCAATGGCGGGCACCTGCTGATCCGCAGGAGCGCCGTCGACGCGGTGGGCCGGTTCCGCGACGACCTGCGCTTCGGCGAGGACTGGGAGTACTGGTCGAGGCTGGCGCTGTGCGGCGCGATCGCGGTGGTGCCCGGTGCGGCACCGCTGCTGTTCGTGCGTCAGCGCAGCAGCGGCGCCTACCTGCGCATGGCGACCGATCCGGAGGCCTTCACGCCCTGCGTGCAGGCGATCTTCGGCAACCCCGCGCTGCGCGACCGGCTCTCCGCCGCCAGGCTGGACCGGCTGCTGGCGGAGACGGAGTCGGAGAACAGCTGGATCGTCGGGCGGGAGCTGGTCCGGCACGGCAAGCGTTCGGCCGGTGCGGCACGCCTGCGCCGCTCGTTCCGACGCCGGCCACGCCTGAAGCGGGCCGTGCTGCTGGTGATCGCGCACCTGATGCCCCTGTGGCCGGTGCGGCTCGCCGGCCCGTTCCGGCCCTACGGTTCCTGATCGCGCCCGGGTGCCCGCGAAGGCTAGTAGGCGGTCTTGCTCTTCAGCTCGCGCATGACGGTCAGGAACAGGATCTTCAGGTCGAAGAACATCGACCAGTTCTCGATATAGTGGAAGTCGTGGTCGATGCGCGACTGAAGCTGCTCGACGGTCCGCGTCTCGCCGCGCCAGCCATTGACCTGGGCCCAGCCGGTGATCCCGGGCTTCACGCGGTGACGCACCGCGTAGTCGGCGATCACGTCCTGGAAGTAGCGGTCGCCCGCCTTGGTCGCCGGCGCGTGGGGACGCGGACCAACCAGCGACATCTCACCGCGCAGCACGTTGAAGAGCTGCGGCAGCTCGTCGAGGCTCAGCTTGCGCAGCCAGCCGCCGATCCAGGTCACCCGCGGGTCGTGGCGGGTCGCCTGGGCGATCTCGTCGCGGTCGCAGCGGTCGTGATGCATGGAGCGGAACTTGAAGCAGATGAAGGTCTTGTTGTTGAAGCCGACCCGGACCTGCCGGAAGATGATCGGGCCGGGACCGCTCATGCGCACCAGCAGGGCGAGCGTCAGCAGCAGCGGCGACAGCATGGCGATGATCAGCAGGCTGCCGACCCGGTCGAACAGCATCTTCTGCACGATCTGCCAGTCGTCGAGCGGCCGTCGGCGGATCTGCACCACCACCCGGTCGCAGATGCCGCCGAAGATCGGCGAGCCCAGGTTGCGGCCGGTGACGTCGGTCATCAGGTAGACGTCGGCGATGGCGCTGCTGAGTTGCGAGCAGACGTTCTGCACGTGGGTCGCCTCCTGCACCGAGCCCGCGACGACGATGGTGTCGAACGACTCGTCGCGCCCGTGCTCCAGCAGGTCCGACACGCGGCCGAGCACCGGCACGCCGGCATGGACGCTGTGCACCGGCACGCTGTCGTCGTAGATGCCGACCACGTGCAGGTCGGTGTTCTGGGCGTGACGCACGCCCTCGATCAGGCTGCGGCTGAGCTCGGAGACGCCGATCACGGCGACGTTGCGGCGGAGCCGGCCGTTGGCCGACCAGCGGAACACCAGCAGCGAGCCGATGCCGTGCGACACGCAGAGCAGCAGGGCGGTGCAGCCGGCCCAGATCTCCGGGAACGGCTCCTTCGGCAGCATCATGTTGTATTCGAGGAACAGGCAGAGGTCGACGGCCGCCATGCCGAGCATGACCGCGAGCAGGATGCAGGCGAGCTCGGCCAGGGGCTGCCGCAGCCGGCTGATCTTGTAGGCGCCCGAGTAGCTCAGGCTGGTGAGCACCATCCAGTCGCCGACGAACACCGACAGCAGGTGGGCGCCGTAGTGCAGCCGCACGATGCCGATGACCGCGCAGGCAATCACCCCGGCCAGCACCAGGACCAGCACGTCGACGATGCGGCCGGCGCCGGTGAACACCGTGACCGGGACCCGCTTGGAGCGCTTGTCGGGAGATACCGGCTGCTTTACCCAGTCCGGGGCGGTGGTCGTCGTGCCGATCGCTGGCACAACCCCTGCCTGTGCAGTCATCATGTCAGGTACTCCCGTCTCGGCAGCAAGGGTAGCCAACATGCACCCTCATGACATGGCGCAAGTCTGATCCACACTGCCGACCGCAAGTCGGAGTTGTCCAGAAAACCATCCACGGGTGTTCCCACAAACAACTTGTTCTCATTTTCATACCAAAGCCACACACAAATTCGTATTCACGTATCTTTAACGACGCGAAACTTTCTGAAACATTCGATCTTTTAAGCGACATCGCGAGCGGCGAAACGTCGTGCGCGGCCAGACAGTTCACTCACGATCCTGAGGTAATTACGCAGTGCCATCCTCTATCTCTGGTTGCCGCAGGAACCAAGCTCTCGCCCGCCGATACTGATGTCTTTTCGTTAAAAATTCCCATAGCGGCGTCGCATATTCGGGCCGGGCGGTCTTAATATGCTCGCCCCGGGCGCGCCGCGCGTGATCTGTTTGTGCATCCGTCGTGCGCGGCCGGGCGCGGGCGTCATTTTCGAGGAGCGTGCCGATTCAGGTCGATCACATGGGCCGCGTGACAGCTTCCTCCGGATACCCGACGACGCCCGACATCTTCCTCTCGCAGACCCAGCTCCAGGCGATCGACTTCATCGAGCGGTCGATGAGCGATCTGCAGCCGCTGGTGGCGCTGACCGGAAGTGCCGGGACGGGAAAGACGGTAGCGCTGGCCACCGCCCTGGCGCGTCGCGAGAGCGCCGGCGACCGCGTCATACGGGTGCAGAACTTCGTCGCCGGACCGCTGTCGCTGCATCGCGTGCTGGCCTCGTCGCTCGGCGTCGGCGATGCCGGCGAGCTCTCCGCCGAGGAGCTGGAGCCGGTGCTGCGCCGCGCCCTCGCCGAGGCCGGCCAGGCCGAGCCGCCGGTGCTGGCGGTCGACGACGCGCAGTCGCTGCTCCCGGAGACGCTGCGCTACCTCTGCCTGCTCGCCGGCCTGCTGGTGGCCGGCCGGCCGCTGTTCCGCATCCTCCTGGTCGGGCGTCCCGGATTCACCGTGCGCCAGTCGATGCCGCTGCAGTTCACGCTGGAGCCGATGCGCGCCGACGATGCGCGCGAGGTGGTGACGCACGGCCTGATCGCGTCCGGCGTCGGCGCGATGGACGGGGCGACCCAGGAGATCGTGAGCCAGGCACAGGGCAACCTGCGCAAGCTCAGCCTGCTGTTGCAGGCCCGTATCGAGGAGGCGCAGACCACGGGTCGTCGTCGCGTGGCCGCGGAAGCGCCGCAGCTGGCCGCCGGGAGCGCGATCCAGGCGCCGGACGAACGCCGACGCGTCGTGGCGCTGCG
>CAXTNB010000084.1:0-7364 GCA_964245385.1 uncultured Acetobacteraceae bacterium
CACCCGGCCCAAATGCTCCTGCCGCGCCTGCGGCACCCTGCATCAGGTGCCGGCACCTGAGCGGGCGAGCGCCGGCGGCCTCGCTACCCCCGCGCTGCTCGCCCACGTGCTGGTCAGCCGCTACTGCGACCACCTGCCACTGTATCGGCAGAGCCGGATCCTCGCGCGGCACGGCCTGGAGATCAGCCGCTCCACCCTGGCTAATTGGGTCGGTGCCGCCTGCTGGTGGCTGGAGGCGCTGCACGAGCGGTTGGCCGCGCACGTGCTGGCGGCGGATCGGTTGTTCGCCGACGACACGCCGCTGCCGGTGCTGGATCCCGGCCGGGGCCGCACCCGTACCGGCCGGCTGTGGGCCTACACCCGGGATGACCGGGCGCATGGCGACGCCACCTCACCCGCAGTGCTGTTCCGCTATGAGCCCGACCGCAAGGGCGAGCGGCCGGCGCAGCACTCGCGGGACTTCCGCGGTATCCTGCAGGTGGACGGCTATGCCGGGTTCGAGGGTTTATCCGGCAGCGGCCGGATCACCCTCGCTGCCTGTTGGGCCCATGCTCGGAGGAGGTTCTTCGAGCTGCACGAGACAGGCTCTCCCGTCGCCACCGAGGCGGTGCGACGGATCGGCCAGCTCTACGAGATCGAGCGGGAGATCCGGGGCCGGCCGCCGGACGAGCGGCAGAGGAACCGGCAGGAGCGGTCCCGCCCCATCGTCGAGGAGATGTACGGCTGGCTGCAGGACCAGCTGCGCTGCCTACCCAATCGAGCGAGGCTGGCGGAGGCGATCCGTTACGCGCTCGCCCGTTGGCCGGCGTTGATCCGGTTCCTCGATGATAGGCGGATCGAGCTCGATACCAACCCGGTGGAGCGGGCGATTCGACCTGTGGCGCTCGGCCGCAAGAACAGCCTGTTCGCTGGATCCGAGGGCGGGGCCCGGCGTTGGGCGATCGTCGCCTCGCTGATCGAGACCGCCAAGCTCAACAACGTCGAGCCATACGCTTGGCTGCACGGCGTCCTTGTGCGCATGGTCGAAGGCCATCTTGTCCACGTTCTGGATGAACTCCTTCCATGGATGCCCATGGGCGCTGAAGTAGAGATACCAGAGCCCTGACGCTCATCGGCACCAGCATAGTTTGCGCCGTATGGCCAGATCAGATGGGGTGTAGCCAGTGGCTTTCGCGGCACGGTTGCCGAAAGCTGACCATCATTTATGGTCAGTGCAGGTCTTCACCAGGATACAGCGCAATGCCTTGGAAAAGATGGTCGCTGACTGCAGGCCTTACCCTTGCGGTAATGCCAAGCCATGGAGCTACTGTAGCCACAACTCGCCAGAACCAGGACGAGGCAGTCCACGTTCAACGTGAGGGGCATGATCTGTCCCGCGCTATACTTGAGGCGTACCAGCAGGATCTGAAATCCAGCCATGGTAACCTCCATGTTTCCGGTCTCGATATCACTCCTGCTGTAAGTCAATACATCAAGAACGGCATGAGCTTTGACCAGGCAGAAGCGATACTGCGGGCGGCCGGCCTAACTGTATCCGGAAGACCGGGTCCAGAAGGATGGAGCGGCAATAGAGTCAACAGCAATCGTTCCGACAAGTTCGCTGTCAGCGCCCGCTCATACGAGTACTTCAATCGCTCCGCACTCTATCGCTTATTCCGCCCCATCTACAAAGACTACTCTCGGAAGCTGTTCATTACTCTCTTCCCGGCACGTCCTGGCGATTACAGCAAAGTCGCCAAAATGACAGCAGTGATTGGATTTAGCTCGCTTTGAAGCGAACCACATGAGGTCGCTGACCCCTTACGCGTAAACAAAGGTGCTGGCGTCGGACGCTTACCAGGCTGCCGGAGAAATCACCGAGCACCGACGACGGGACGAAGACAAGGCAAGGGGCTTGGCCCCCTTGACCCCATCGAAGGCGAACCCTTTTAAGTCCATCATTCAACGCTGCGGGGTGTGGGGCCGTCGGCCCCAGTGGGTCAAGGGCAACGCCCTTGCCTGCTCTTTCCCAGCGTCCTGCGAGATCATCGTTCGAGTGACTGACTCACGTCTCAGGCGGATCCAGCCTGAGACGATCAGGCGCTAGCCGACGCGGCGGTCCGCATCCTGTTCGTGAGCGCGGTCGCCGCTGCCCAGCGAGGCGACGAACGCGAGGATGTCGGCGATGGCCGCGGCCTCGTCGATGTCGAAGTTCGCCCATTGCGCGTGCGGATGCGGCATGACCAGGGTGGGATGGTCCAGCGGGCGGTCCGCGACGTGCGCGGCCGCGAGCCAGCGCAGCTCGGTCGGCGACTCCAGCATCGTCGGCAGCTCGTAGATGCGCAGGTCGGCGCGATGCTCCAGGTTCCACCGGCCGGTCATCACGTAGCCGGGCTTGTTGCAGGCCCAGCGATACTTCGCTAGCCCTGCCCCCCAGACCGAGACGAAGCCGTCGCAGCGCGCGACCAGGCGCAGGTTCTCCGGCATGGTCAGCCCGACCGCGTCCACGATCGCGGCCGGCCCGTGCAGCGCCCGCAATCCCTCGAGGACGGCGCGTTCGGCGGCGGCGACCGCGTCCTGCTGCCCCGGCCGCTCGCCGTGGCTGCGGTGCTTGGCGCCGTCCGCGGTGACGTTGTGGCCGTCGACGACGAAGCGCGCCCCCGGATAGCGGCCAAGCAGCGCCGCGACCAGCCGCCCGTAGAAGCCGAGCAGGTCGGTCAGGGTGCGGTTCTCGACCCGCAGGCCGAGCAGCAGCACCGGCCAGGGCGCGTCCGCTCCGTGTTGCCCGTCGAGCTGTGCCAGCCCCGGCGGCTCGGGCGCGACCGCCTCGGCGTGGGCCAGCAGGCGGTGACGCAGCGCGGCGGAGACGAACGTGCCGGTGGCGCGGATGACCAGTCGCCGGTTCGCGTAGGCGTAGCCGATCAGCCCGCGCGCGTCGCGCAGCAGGCCGCGCCGGACGCTGCCGGCGAGCTGCGGGAACAGCGTGTCGATCGCGCCGTAGAACTCGATCGGCCGCTCCGCGTCGGGCACGATCCATTCCGGCAGCGCGGCACCCTCCCCGGCGGCGGCCGCACCGGCGAGGAAGCGCTCGATGCCGCTGAGCTCGTTCCAGAGCTGGTGGCCGATGTGGCTCCAGGGCGGCGCGCGCAGCGGCACCGAGACGCCGCGCGGCGGCACGGCCAGGTAGGCGGCGAAGGCGTCGCCGTGCACCACCAGGTGGTGCGACAGCGCCTCGGCAAGGAAGCCCTGGGCGCCCGCCGCCATGCCCTCCTGGCCCGGGCCGCACAGCAGCAGGCCGGGGCGCGGCAGGTAGAGCGCGTAGAGCTGCGAGTGCTCGTGGCCGGCGATCAGGTAGAACACCAGGCCGCCGGCGGCGACGAAACGGTAGGCGAAATGGAAGTCGTCGATGCACAGGCTGCCCTGCGACGCCACCGGCCGGCCGCTGACCGGATCGGGCACCACGAAGCGGCCGGCGGCGACGATGCCCGGCAGCATCGCCTGCAGGTCGGTCGCCAGCAGGTCGCGCAGGTGCGGCCGGCGCAGCGTCACCGGCGCGGCGTCGTCGCCCGGGCTCGCCAGCAGCAGCTCCGGCGCCCCGGCCAGCGGCAGCAGCTCGAGCGGTGTCGCGGCGAGCCGGTCGCGGCACAGCCGCATCAGGTCGAGCCGGCAGGCCTCGTCGAGTTCGAGGAACCCCTGCGCCGCCGGGCGAAGTACCGGGTGCGGATCCTGCAGCAGCGCCCGGACCATCTCGCCCAGCACCGGTGCCGCGGCGCGCGACAGCAGCGTGCGGTCGCGCGGCGTCAGCCCGTCGACGCGGTCGCCCAGCCGATGACCCTCCGAGCACAGGTACCAGACCGCGCGGGCGCCGTCCTCGTGCACCAGCTGCATCACCAGCAACGGCGCGAAGCCCGAGTACAGCAGGGTCGCGCGCCATCCCGGCAGCAGGCCGCGGCAGCCGGTGCCGCGCAGCACCACCCGCCGGCCGGCGGGCGAGAACACCACCGCCGGCGCGTCGTCCTCGAGACGCAGCGGATCGGGGTGGACGAAGCCGATCAAGAGCCGCCGAGCAACCCGTCGCGAAGCTCCGCGCTCGGCGGATGCGCGCCGATCATGCCGGCCAGCATGCGTCGGGCGAAGTCGATGTCCGGGATCACCGCCAGGCTCTGGTCGTTGAACAGCACCTGCAGGCCGCCCGGACCGTAGACGTAGGTGGTGACGTCGCCCGGCTTGACCGGGCGCGCGGTGTGCAGCAGTGCCGCGAAGGCGTCGTCGTCCGACTTGGGACAGCCGTCGGCGCAGATGCTCGCGTGCTGCTCGCGCAGCTGGTCCTGCACCCGGCCGACGCCGGCGGCATGCAGGAAGTGCAGCCGCAGCAGCTTGGTCCCGGCCTCGGCCAGGATCGTCTGCGCCTCGCGGGCGACCTGCGGCACGTAGAGACCGGCGACGTAGCCGTGGATACGCAGCATGGTGAAGCGGCGCAGGCCGAGCCCGTTGAGCCGCAGGGTCTCGCCCGCCGCGGCGACGGTGTCCGGCATGGTCACGCCATCCAGCGTCCGGGCTCGGGCCGGCGGCCCCGCGACGGCGAGCAGCAGCACGCAGAGGCCGGCGCAGCATCGACGGCTCCGGATCGAACCGGTCATGCGCTTCCCTCTCCGCCTGTCGAAGACGCACATGTTGCCGTTGCCGCACGGAAACGGCAACCGCGCGTGAACGACCGCGCGAGACGCCACGACGACATAAAAATAATACTGGCTCGCAAATTTGTCGTATGAGATAGTCGAGCATGGCTGGGTCTAAGGCTAAGCCAACCAAGCTGCTACATTTGAGCGTGTTGAATTTTCTCTTCAGCATGGAGGGAGAAGCAGCCGCCAGCGCGGGCGACCCCGTGTCGAGCAACCCCTACATCGACGGCACGCTGGAGAGCGACCTCTGGTTGGCGGGCTGGACCGAGCGCAGCGCGTCGCTGCGTTACCGTGAGCCCATGGTCCTGCCGGAGGGATATCCGCCGCGCCCGCGACCCGCCGCGGACCCGGCAAGTCGCGGGCTGCTCCCCGGCGCGAAGTTCTCGCGACGAGCCTGAGGATCGCGGCGGCCTCCGGAGCCCGGGCTAGCCGAGCACGCTCGCGTCGGCTCGCTCGGCGCCGGGCACGCGCCTGGCGAGTGCCGCGTACACCGCGGCACCGCCGACGATGCCGATGAACCACGAGAAGGCGCCGAGTGCCGCCAGCGCCGGCACGACGCTGCCGGCCAGCGCCGCGACGCCGCCGATCAGGAAGGCGGCGATGCCGGCGAGGTTCCAGCCGCCGCTGGCCCGGTAGCGGCCGTGCCGGGCGTACAGCTCGCCGACCGCGAGATGCTGTCGCCGCACCAGGTAGAAGTCCGCCAGCATGATGCCGGTGACCGGCCCGAGCAGGCCGCCGATGGCGCCGAGCACCGCGAAGATGCTGCCGGCGTCGCGGAACCACAGCCAGGGGGCGAACAGCAGCCCGAGGCCCAGCACCAGCAGCGAGGCCGAGTTGAAGTTCAGCCGTCGCGGCAGGAGGTTCACCAGGTCGTAGGCGGCGGGCATGATGTTGGCCGCGACGTTGACCGACAGGGTGGCGACCAGGATGGTGGCGCCGCCGAGCAGCAGCACCGCCGGACGGTGCAGCGCCAGCAGCAGCGCCACCGGGTCCCAGATCGGGTGGCCGAACCTGAGGATGGTCGCCGAGGTGGTGATCACGCTCATCGCGGTGAACACGATCGCGGTGACCGGCAGGCCGACCAGCTGGCCCAGCGCCTGGTCGCGCTCGGAGCGCACGAAGCGCGACAGGTCGGGGATGTTCACCGCGAAGGTCGACCACATGCCGATCATGCCGGTGACGCCGACGGCGAAGGTGAGCCAGGCCCGGCCGCCATGCAGGCGCGACGGCTGGGCGAACAGCGGCCCGAGGCCGTGCGCCACGTGCAGGCCCCATGCGGTCGCGAGCAGGCCGACCAGGATCACCAGCGGGCCCGCGAACAGCTCGAAATTGCGGATCCGGTGCACGCCGTGCGAGACGATCCAGGCGTGCAGCCCCCAGAACAGGGCGAGCGCGAGCCATCCCTTGATCGCCAGGCCCAGCAGCGGCGTGGTCAGGGCGGCCCAGGCCGGGATCAGCGTGCCCAGGATGGCGTCGATCGCCTGGCTGCCGGCGTAGCCCTGCACCGCGAACCAGAAGATGGCGCAGAAGCCGCGCAGCAGCACCGGCAGCTGCGCTCCCGAGGGTCCGAACGAGGAGCGGATCAGCACGCAGAACGGTATGCCGTAGCGGGTGCCGGGCCTCGCGTTGAACCACATCGCCAGGAACAGCAGCCCGTAGGCGAGCGCCACCGCGAGCAGCGCCTGCACCGCATCCAGCCCGAGCGCCATCAGGCCGGCGGCGGCCTCGTAGGCGACGACGTTGTGCACCATGCCCATCCAGACGGTGGACATGTTGACCCAGCTCCAGTCGCGCCGCGCCTGCGGCACCGGGGCGAGATCGGCGTTGTAGAGGCCTGGGTCGGGCGACGGCGGGCGGCTCGCCGGCGTGCCGGGCCTATCGAGGGTGGCGCTGCGCATGATGCCTGCTCCGCGAGGGCCGGCGCCGCGTCCGCCGGTGGCGGGACGGGTTTGCAACCATCATGCCAGCATCGTCGCAGGATGCGTCGGGCGGCGGATGAGGTCCCGCGCCCGAGCTCGCGGCCTGCACAGGTTGCGGCGGCTGGCGTCGCGCCCCTATCCGCTACATAAAATCGTGTTGATCAGGAGTAACTGTCTTGGATGGTGTAATAAGGCCAGCGTTGAGGTAATCCACCTGGGCGAGCCGCGTCGCGACGCCGCGCTCGGCTCACCGCACAGGGACGGCACGATCATGGACGGCATGCTGAAGACGAACCCGATCCCGGCCGCGGCACTGGACGAACTGGTGCGGCAGCTCGCCGGCCGCGCCGCCGAGCATGATCGCGACGGCAGCATCGCCCTCGAGAGCCTGCGCGCGCTGCACGGCGCCGGCCTGCCCGCGCTGACCGTGTCGCCGGCCTATGGCGGCCAGGGCTGCGGCCTGCGCGAGGTCGCCGGCGTGATCGGCCGCCTGGCGCAGGGCGATCCGTCGGTGGCGCTGATCCTGGCGATGCAGCTGCTGCAGCACGCCGAGATCGCGCGCTCGGCGCGCTGGCCGGAGCCGGTGCGACGGCTGGTGTCGCGCGAGGCGGTGCGGGACGGGGCGCTGATCACCGCGCGGCGGGTCGAGCCCGAGCTCGGCACGCCGGCGCGCGGCGGGCTGCCCGCGACCTGCGCCCGACGCACCGCCGAGGGCTGGCGCATCAGCGGCCGCAAGATCTACTCCACCGGCTCGCACGCGCTGCGCTGGGGCGTGGTCTGGGCC
>CAXTNB010000084.1:7374-9413 GCA_964245385.1 uncultured Acetobacteraceae bacterium
GAGGCGCCGCGGGTCGGCGGCTTCCTGGTGGCGCTGGCCGCCGACGGGGTGCGCATCGAGCCCTCCTGGGACCAGCTCGGCATGCGCGGCACCGAGAGCCACACCGTCGTGCTCGACGACGTGCTGGTGCCGCCGGAGCACGCGGTCGACATCCGCGCCCCGGAGGCGTGGCAGACGCCGAACCCGGTGCAGGCGGTGTGGGGCAGCGTCACCATCGCCGCGCTCTATGACGGGATCGCGCGCGCCGCCCGGCGCTGGCTGCTCGAGTTCCTGCGCGAGCGGGCTCCGGCCAACCTCGGGGCGGCGCTCGCCACCCTGCCCCGCTTCCACGAGCTGGTCGGCGAGATCGACGCGCTGCTGCTGGCCAACCACCACCTGATCGAGGGCTTCCTCGCCGCCACCGACCGCGGCGAGGCGATCTCCGACGTCCAGGCCGCCCTCGCCAAGCACGTGGTCAGCGAGAACGCGATCCGTGCCGTCGAGAAGGGCATCGCCGCGATCGGCAATCCCGGGCTCAGCCGCAGCAACCCGCTGGAGCGGCACTATCGCGACGTGCTGTGCGCCCGCGTGCACACGCCGCAGGGCGACGCCGCACTGGCGCGCGCCGGACGCCTGGCGCTGCTGGGCTGAGGGCGATGCGGCTCCTCGGCAGGCGGCGCGCGATCGGCCTGGGTGCCGCCGCACTCGGCGTCGGCGCGGGCAGTGCCGCGCGCGCCGCCGACCCCGCCGGCGTCACGCTGCGCGTCGGCGTGTTTCGCGGCTTCGACGCCACCATCCTGCCCGCCACCGGGCAGGACCGCTTCCCCTACAAGGTCGAGTTCCACGAGTTCAGCGCCGGCAACCTGATCACGCAGGCGATCAACGCCGACGCGCTCGATCTCGGCAGCTGGAGCGAGATCCCGCTGGTGTTCGCCGCCGCCGCACGGGCGCGGCTGCGCGTGGTGGCGGTCGAACGCGGCCCGACCACGAACCAGGCGGTGATCGTCCCCGGGAACTCCGCCGCCCGCTCGATCGCGGATCTGAAGGGCAAGCGGGTCGGCTACATACGCGCCACCACCTCGCACTATTTCCTGCTCAGGATGCTGCAGCAGCACGGCCTCGGCTTCGGCGACATCCAGGCGGTGGCACTCGGCATGAACGCGGGCGCCACCGCCTTCAGCTCCGGCCAGCTGGATGCCTGGGCCACCTACGGCTACGCGATCCAGCTGGCGGAGGCCAACGCCGGCGCGCGGGTGCTGCAGACCGCGACCGGCATCCTGTCCGGAAACTACCTGATCGGGCTGCAGCCGAGGCACGAGCACGACCCGGCCATGCTGGCGGCGGTGGCCGATTATCTCGGCCGTCTCAACCGCGCCAGCGCGATCCTCGACGCCGACCGGCCGCGCTGGGCGAAGCTGGTGGCGCCGGTGGTGCAGGTGCCAGAGCCGGTGGTGCTGCGCTACCTGCGCGAGCTGGACCGGCCGTACAGCATGGTCGCGGTGACAGATGCGGCGGTGCGCTCCTGCCAGCAGGTGGCCGACAGCTTCGCGAGTGCCGGCCTGCTCCCCGCCGGCGTCGACGTCGCCCCCTGGTTCTCGGACGTGCTCACGCCGCTGCTGCGGGCCTGAATCGGGGTCTGGGGCCGCCGGCCCCAGCGGGTCGAGGGCAGAGCCCTCGCCTTCCCTCGCCCGCCTCCCGCTAATCCAGCAGGTCGGGCTCGGCCGCGACGATCATCTCCCACAGCGGCTGGAACGAGTAGTAGCCGCCGAGCGCGCTGCCGGTCTGGCCCGCGGTGTGGCGCGCGATGTCGGCCGCGATCGGCCGGGTGGTGCCGGCCGCGTCGGCGAGCAGCTGGGTGTGGGCCGCGTTGTCCATGGCGATGAACCACCAGGCGGCCGCCTCCACGGTCGGCCCCGCGGTGAGCAGCCCGTGGTTCTGCAGGATCAGCGCCTTCTTGGCACCCAGCGTCTGCGCCAGCCGGACCCCTTCGGACTCGTCCAGCACGACGCCGGTGAACGGGTCGAACACCGCGTGGTCCTCGTAGAACGCGCAGGCGTCCT
>CAXTNB010000085.1:0-9396 GCA_964245385.1 uncultured Acetobacteraceae bacterium
GTACGACCACACCGCGGAGGCCGACGCCCGCGTGATCGACGCGGTGGGGCAGGTGGCGGAGGCGCGCGGTACCTCGCGGGCGGCGGTGGCGCTGGCCTGGCTGCTGACCAGGCCCGGCGTCACGGCGCCGATCATCGGCGCCTCCAAGTCGCACCACCTCAAGGACGCGCTGGCGGCGCTCACGCTGCACCTCGACGCCGAGGAGATCCGGCGGCTGGAGGCCGACTACGCGCCGCACGCGGTGGCGGGCTTCTGAACTCCGGCGGCTACTTCGCGCCCGACGGCGCGGTGTACTCGGCGCCCGCCGGCTGCGGCGGCCCCGGCGGGGCGCGGTAGGCCGAGAAAGCGTCGGCCGCCACGCCCGGACCCCGCCGGATCGTCGGCTCCGGCTGGCGCATGCAGCCGCGTATGATCGGCTCGCAGACGCCGTCCGAGCCGATCACGCGGTCGTCGTCGCCGGTGACGTGCAGCTCGGTGACGCGGTTGTCGACCACCCGGAAGTCGGCGAGGCAGGTGCCGCCGCTGCCGCCGAGCGTGACGGTGCCGAGCAGCGGGATCGGCAGGCCGAGGCCGCCCGCCACCCCGGGCTTGTCCGAGTAGGCGAAGATCTGCGCCGCCGGGTTGAGCTGCACGATCCGGTCCGGCGGTCCGGCGCAGGCCTGCAGGTCGTTCGCGGACATGCCGATCATGCTGAACTGCGCCTGGTGCACGCTGCGCGAAGCGCCGTAGCCGCAGCCGGCGAGCATCAGCGTGACGCCGGGCAGGAGCCACCGCGACCATCCAGGTCCGCCGATCCGCATGCGCCTCGCCCCCTCTCGTATCGACACCGGACCGAATCCTATCAGCCTCCGCCGCCTCCGGGCCAGCCGCAAAGCGGCGGTCCGCCTCAGGGCCAGGCGGCGGCCCGCTCCGAGGTGCTGCTACCGGGCAGGAACAGGCGGCCCTGCTCGGTCAGGTACAGCACCACCTTGTCGATCGCGGGCATCGGGCGGCGCTCGGACAGCCGCACCACGCACCAGCTGCGCACGATCGGCAGGCCGGCCACGTCCAGCACCGCCAGGCGCTGCGTCTGCACCTCCAGCTCGATGGTGTGCGCCGACAGGAAGGCGATGCCGAGGCCGGCCATCACCGCCTGCTTCACCGTCTCGTTGCTGCCGATCTCCATGCCGAAGCGCGGCGCGATGCCGGAGCGGTCGAAGAACTCCTGCATCAGCATGCGGGTGCCGCTGCCGCGCTCGCGCACCAGGAAGGTCTCGCCGGCGAGGTCGCCCGGCGGCAGCGCCGGGCGGCCCGCGAGCGGATGCCCGGGTGCCGCGACCACGACGTGCGGATGCTCGCCGATCACCGCCAGCACCACCTCCAGGTCCTCCGGCGGCCGCCCCATCACCGCGAGGTCGAGCTCGTGGTCGCGCAGGCCGGCGATGATCTCGGCGCGGTTGCCGACCACCAGACGCAGCTCGATCCCGGGATGCGCGCGCGAGAAGGCGGCGAGCACGCGCGGCGCGAAGTACTTGGCGGTGCTGACCACGCCCACCTGGACCAGGCCGGTCCGCAGCCCGGAGAGTGCCTCGATCCCGGCCGCACCGTCGGCGAGGACGATCTCCACCCGCTTGATCGTGTCGGCGAGCAGCCGGCCGGCGGCGGTCGGCACCATGCCGGCGGCGGAGCGCTCGATCAGCGGCACGCCGAGCTGCTCCTGCAGCAGCCGCATCTGCAGGGTGATCGCCGGCGGCGAGACGTGCAGCGCCTGCGCCGCACCGGTCACCGAGGCGGTGCGGACCACCGAGGCGAAGGCGCGCAGCTGCTTGAGGGTGACGTGCTTCATTAAGTTTTCCTGAAGCAAAGACTAAGTTCTTTATGCTGGCCTAACAAGACGGCCGCGACCGATGCTGGGCGGTGCAGCGCGGCCGCCAAGGCGCGGGGAGGGGAAGCCGATGGCCAGCGGAGGGCGTCTCGAAGCGTTCCTCGCCCACCGGCGCACCGCCGGCGACGCCTACGCGTCGGCGATCGCCAGCACCGTGCTCGCGATCACGCGCGCCGGCTGTCAGATCGCCGACCTGCTCGCCGCCGGGCCGCTCGAGCCCGGCATGTCGGCGCAGCGCGGCGACGGCCGCGGCGACACCCAGACCGAGCTCGACCTGCACGCCAACCTGCTGCTGGTGCGCGCGCTGCGCGAGGCGCCGGTGGCGTGCGTGGCCTCGGAGGAGCTCGACGCGGTGCTGCCGCTGCGTCGCGACGGCGTGCTGGCGGTGGCGATCGACCCGCTGGACGGCTCGTCGAACATCGACACCGCGGCACCGGTCGGCACGGTGTTCTCGATCCTGCCGGCGGCCGAGCCCGACGCCGATCCGGCCACCGCCTTCCTGCGTCCCGGCGGCGACCAGCTGGCGGCGGGGTTCCTGATCTACGGCTCGCAGACGGCGCTGCTGCTGACGCTGGGCGAGGGCACGCACCTGTTCACCCTCGACCGCGAGCGACAGGTGTTCTTCTCGGTCTCCGATCCGGTGCGCATCGCGCTGGAGACCAGCGAGTACGCGATCAACGCGTCCAACCAGCGGCACTGGCCGGCGCCGGTGCGCCGCTACGTCGCCGAGTGCCAGCAGGGCAGCGAGGGCCCGCGCCGGAGGGACTTCAACACGCGCTGGATCGGCTCGATGATCGCCGAGATCTACCGGATCATGGTGCGCGGCGGCGTCTACCTGTATCCCGCCGACGCCCGGCCGGCCTGCCGCGAGGGCCGCCTGCGTCTGGTCTACGAGGCCAACCCGATCGCGCTGCTGGTGGAGCAGGCCGGCGGTGCCGCCAGCGACGGCCAGGCCCGCATCCTCGGCAAGGTCGCGACCCACCTGCACCAGCGCGTCGGGCTGGTCTGCGGCGCGGTCGAGGAGGTGGCGCGGATCGGCAGCTACCACGTGCTGCCGGACGCGCCGCGCGAGGACCCGCTGTTCGCCAGCCGCACCCTGTTCCGGCCCGACCACGACCATCGCGGCGCCAGCGCGTGAGCCTGCAGCACCCGATCATCTCGGTCACCGGCTCGTCGGGCGCGGGCACCACCTCGGTGCGCAACGTCTTCGAGCAGATCTTCCGGCGCGAGCACATCACCGCCGCCTTCATCGAGGGCGACGCCTTCCACCGCTACGACCGCGAGGGGATGCGCGCCAAGATGCGCGAGGAGGCGGAGCGCGGCAACCACCACTTCGGCCATTTCGGTCCCGAGGCGAACCTGCTGGAGGAGCTCGCCGCCACCTTCAGCGAATACGCGCGGAGCGGCGGCGGCCGCACCCGGCACTACGTCCACGACGCGCGCGAGGAGGCGCTGTTCGGCGCACCCGCCGGCAGCTTCACCGAGTGGCAGGATCTGCCGCCGGGCACCGACCTGCTGCTGTACGAGGGCCTGCACGGCGCGGTGAAGCACGGCGCGGTCGATACCGGCGCGCACGCCGACGTGCGGATCGGCGTGGTGCCGGTGATCAACCTCGAATGGATCCAGAAGATCCATCGCGACCGCTCCAGCCGCAACTACTCCACCGAGGCGGTGATGGACACCATCCTGCGCCGCATGCCGGACTACATCCGCTACATCTGCCCGCAATTCACCCAGACCGACATCAACTTCCAGCGCGTGCCGACGGTCGACACCTCGAACCCGTTCATCGCCCGCTACATCCCGACGGCCGACGAGTCGATCGTGGTGATCCGCTTCCGCAACCCGCGCGGCATCGACTTCCCCTACCTGCTCTCGATGCTGCACGGCAGCTTCATGTCGCGGCCGAACACCATCGCGGTCCCCGGCAACAAGATGGATCTCGCGATGCAGGTGATCCTCATCCCCATCATCCTGCGGCTGATCGAACGCAAGCGCGGCGCGCGATGAGCCGCCGGAACAGACCTTCCCGGAGCACAGCATGAACGAGATCAAGAGCCCGCCCGCCGCGTCGAACACGGTGCGCGGCAAGCAGCGCTACGTCTCCGGGGTGATGGAGTATCGCCGCATGGGCTACTGGGAGCCCGACTACGAGCCCAAGGATACCGACGTGATCGCGATGTTCCGCATCACGCCGCAGGACGGGGTGGATCCGGTGGAGGCCGCCGCCGCGGTGGCCGGCGAGAGCTCGACCGCCACCTGGACCGTGGTCTGGACCGACCGGCTGACCGCCTGCGAGAAGTATCGCGCCAAGGCCTACCGCCTCGACGAGGTGCCGAACGCGCCGGGCCAGTACTTCGCCTACATCGCCTACGACCTCGACCTGTTCGAGCCCGGCTCGATCGCCAACCTGACCGCCTCGATCATCGGCAACGTGTTCGGCTTCAAGCCGCTGCGCGCGCTGCGCCTGGAGGACATGCGCTTCCCGGTCGCCTACGTGAAGACCTTCGACGGTCCGGCCACCGGCATCGTGGTCGAGCGCGAGCGGCTGGACAAGTTCGGCCGGCCGCTGCTGGGCGCGACCGTGAAGCCGAAGCTCGGCCTGTCGGGGCGCAACTACGGCCGGGTGGTCTACGAGGCGCTGCGCGGCGGGCTCGACTTCACCAAGGACGACGAGAACATCAACAGCCAGCCGTTCATGCACTGGCGCGACCGATACCTGTACTGCATGGAGGCGGTGAACCGCGCGCAGGCCGCCACCGGCGAGGTCAAGGGCACCTACCTCAACGTCACCGCGGCGACCATGGAGGACATGTACGAGCGCGCCGAGTTCGCCCACGAACTGGGCTCGGTGATCGTCATGATCGACCTGGTGATCGGCTACACCGCGATCCAGTCGATGTCGAAGTGGGCGCGGCGCCACGACATGATCCTGCACCTGCACCGCGCCGGCCACGGCACCTACACGCGGCAGAAGACGCACGGCGTCTCGTTCCGGGTGATCGCCAAGTGGATGCGCCTCGCCGGCGTCGACCACATCCACGCCGGCACCGTGGTCGGCAAGCTGGAGGGCGACCCGGCGGCGACGCGCGGCTACTACGACATCCTGCGCGAGGACCACAACCCGATGCGCCTGGAGAACGGCGTGTTCTTCGACCAGAGCTGGGCCGGCCTGCGCAAGACCATGCCGGTGGCGTCCGGCGGCATCCATGCCGGGCAGATGCACCAGCTGCTCGACTATCTCGGCGAGGACACGGTGCTGCAGTTCGGCGGCGGCACCATCGGCCATCCGATGGGCATACAGGCGGGTGCGACGGCCAACCGGGTGGCGCTGGAGGCGATGATCCTGGCGCGCAACGAGGGCCGCGACACGCGCCGCGAGGGTCCCGACATCCTCGCCGCCGCGGCGCGGCACTGCCAGCCGCTGCACCAGGCGCTGGAGACCTGGAAGGACGTGACGTTCGACTACGCTTCCACCGACACGCCGGACTACGTGCCGACCGCCAGCGTGTCAGCCTAGGGAGACGCGCGATGCGCAACACACAGGGATGCTTCTCGTTCCTGCCGGACCTGACCGACGAGCAGATCACCCGGCAGGTGCAGTACTGCCTCGATCGCGGCTGGGCGGTGAACATCGAGTTCACCGACGATCCGCATCCGCGCAACACCTACTGGGAGATGTGGGGACAGCCGATGTTCGACATCGCCGACGCCGCCGGGGTGATGCTCGAGCTGGCCGGCTGCCGGCGCGCCTACGGCGACCGCTACATACGCCTGTCGGGCTTCGACTCCACCGCCGGATGGGAGTCCGTGCGCATCTCCTTCCTCGTTAATCGACCGGAGGTCGAACCGGAGTTCCGCCTGACGCGCACCGAGGCCAGCGGCCGCGCGGTGCGCTACACCACGATCCCGTCGCCGCGCTGATGCCGGCCGACAGCGACGTCGTCGACCTGCGCGCCGAGTTCGACGCCGCCGGCATCGGCGAGATCCTGGCCGCCCTGGATCGCGACCTGCTCGGGCTGCAGCCGGTCAAGCAGCGCATCCGCGAGATCGCCTCGCTGCTGCTGGTGGAGCGCGTGCGCCGGCGCGTCGGCCTGGTGGGCGAGCCGCCGACGCTGCACATGTCGTTCACCGGCAATCCGGGCACCGGCAAGACCACGGTGGCGCTGCGCATGGCCGGGATCCTGCACAAGCTGGGCTTCGTCCGCCGCGGCCACCTGGTCTCGGTGACGCGCGACGACCTGGTGGGCCAGTACATCGGCCACACCGCGCCGAAGACCAGGGAGATCCTGAAGAAGGCGATGGGCGGCGTGCTGTTCATCGACGAGGCCTACTACCTGCACCGCGCCGAGAACGAGCGCGACTACGGCCAGGAGGCGATCGAGATCCTGCTGCAGGTGATGGAGAACCAGCGCGAGGACCTGGTGGTGATCCTGGCCGGCTACGCCGACCGCATGGACCGGTTCTACGCCACCAACCCCGGCTTCCGCTCGCGGGTCGCGCACCACATCGACTTCCCCGACTACGACGAGCCGGAGCTGCTCGGCATCGGCGAGGCGATCCTGGCGCGGCAGGCCTACCGGCTGACGCCGGAGGCACGCGAGGCGATGCGCGGCTACATCGCGCGGCGGCGCCGGCTGCCGCACTTCGCCAACGCCCGCTCGATCCGCAACGCGCTCGACCGCGCGCGGCTGCGGCAGGCCAACCGCCTGGTCGGCGGCGGCCAGGGCGAGGCTGCGCCGGTCTCCGCCGAGGACCTGGGCAACATCGAGGCGGCCGACATCCTGGCCAGCCGCGTCTTCCGCGAGGCCGACCCCGGCTGAGGCTGGTGTCCTGCCGCGGGCCCGCCGGCAGCCCGTCGCCGCGCGCGTCACGGGCCGCCGGCCGGGACCACGTGCGTCACGCCAGCCGTTGCTGCGCCGGCAGGTCGACTGCCACGGTCCTGGCGGACGCCTGTCCCGCGGCGCCGGCCTCCGAGAGCGCCGCGTCGACAGCATCGCGCCCCAGCCGTCCATCTCGAGCTTCGCGGGCGCGGCCGACCACCAGAAAATGGCCGCGGTCACAGTGCGAAATTTGCCCGACGCGATCCATCGCGCCCTCAAGCTGCGCGCGGCCGGGCATGGACGCAGCACCGAGGCAGAGGTCCGGGAAATTCCGGAGCAGACCGTGCGGCCCCGAGCACGCATCAAGATCGGCTCGGAGCTCGCAGCGAGTGATCGTGCTCGACACCGACGTTGTCTCGGAACCGATGAGGGCTCACGGCGATCCCGCGTTGACCGCTTGGCTGGATCGCCAGGTGGCCGACACCCTGCACCTCACCGCGACGAGCCTGTCGGAACTCCTGGTCGGGATCGAGATCCTGCCCGCCGGCAGACGCAGGAAAAGCCTCAGTCTCGCCCTGGAGGACCCCCTAAACAGGCTGTTCGGGCCACGCATCCTCGCCTTCGACGAGAAGGCCGCCGAGACATACGCGACGTTGATGAGCCGCGTACGCACCGCAGGCCGCACCATCTCCGTCGGAGACGGCCAGGTCGCCGCGGTTGCCGCTACCTACAGCGGCCGGTATGCCGGTCATCAACCCGTGGCATGAAGTCGAAGGATGATGGCCTCTGCCGATCCGGGAGGGAGAGCGCGATGGGTCAGCTCGACGGCAAGATCGCCTGGGTCACGGGCGCGGGAAGCGGCATCGGCGAGGCGGCGGCGCGGGCGCTGGCCGCGGAAGGCGCGCTCGTGGTGCTGACCGGGCGGCGGCGAGAGGCGCTCGAGGCGGTCGCCGGCGCGATCAAGTCCGACGGCGGACGCGCGGTCGCGTCCACGGGGGACGTGACCGACAAGGAGGCGGTCGCGGCGATCGCCGCCGGCATCGCGGCCGACCACGGGCGGCTCGACATCCTGGTCAACAACGCGGGCGCCAACATTCCCGATCGCGCCTGGTCGGCGCTGACCATGGACGGCGTCGACGCGGTGATCGACGCCAACCTGAGGTCGGCGTTCTACTGCGTGCTCGCGTCGCTGCCAATGATGCGCGCGGGCGGGGGCGGCGTGATCATCCACACCGCGAGCTGGGCCGGGCGGCATCTCGCGCCGGTCTCGGGCGCCGCCTACTCGGCGGCGAAGCACGCGGTGGTCGCGATGAGCCACCTGCTGAACGCCGAGGAAGCGGTGCACGGCATCCGCTCGACGGCGCTGTGTCCCGCCGAGGTGTCGACGCCGATCCTCGACCGGCGACCGGTCCCGACCTCGGCCGCGGCGCGGGCGCGCATGCTGCAGCCATCCGACCTCGGCGACCTCGTGCGCTACGTCGCGACCTTGCCGCCGCACGTGTGCGTCAACGAGATCCTGGTCTCGCCGACCTGGAACCGGATGTTCGACGCGGTGCGCGCGGCGGACGCCTCGGTCTAGCCGCTGAATCCACCCATCGCTGAACCGGGGTCTGGCGCCGCCGGCCCCAGCGGGTCAAGGGCGGCGCCCTTGCCTGCCTCTTCCAGCTAGCTCCGCCCCTCGCGCCGCCAGCCGATGAACAGCAGCGCCAGCACGCAGGGCAGCAGCAGCCACGCCGGCAGCAGGCGCTGCGAGTCCGTGCCGGTGACGATGTGCGCGCCGGTGCGGCGCAGCCCGATCCAGCCGGCGCCGCTCGCGGCACCGCTTCCGACCAGCCGCAGCTGCGGCACCCGCACCGCGGCCGGATCGTCGCCGAGCCAGCTGACCGAACCGCCGCTCTGCCGGGCGATCGGCTCCAGCCTGCCGGCGGTCGCGCGCAGGTCGGCGATCTCCTCGGCGTCCTCCGGCTGGCTCGCGGCGTAGGCGTGCCGGGTGCCGTCGCTGACGTCCCAGATCCCGCTTGCCGGCGCCTCGACGTGTCCCGACAGCACGCCGTCGGCGTTCGCCGTCAGGTTCAGCGCGCTGCGGCTGCCGTCGGGGGCGGTGATCGAGACCCGTGCCGCGGGGTGCTCCTGCACCGAGCGCCGGACCACGGTGAGGCGCTGCCGCGCGATCGTCGCCGAGAGCTGCTCCTCCTCCAGCTCGGGCTCCTTCATCAGCCAGTGCGCGATCCGGCGCAGCAGCTCGGCCTGCGGGCCGCCGCCCGCCTCGCCGCGCGACCACAGCCAGATCTGGTCGGACAGCAGCATCGCGGCACGGCCGCGCTCGACGTGGTCGAGCACCAGCAGCGGTGCGGCGCCGCCGCGGCCGTCCGGCGCGGTCAGCAGCACCTGCCCGTGCGACTCGTCGGCGCGCAACGCGCGATACCAGGGGCCCCAGCCGTTCTCGCCCCGTCCGGCCGCGTCGGCGGACGCCGCGGCCGGCATCTGCGGCAGCTCGGCGGTGACCGGATGGCGCCGGCCGAGCGGCGTCGGCGCCGGCTGGAACCGGCCCTCGACCAGCCCGCCCTCGACCGGCACGTGCACCGGCAGGATGTCGCCGAGCGGGGTGTCCTGCAGGCTGTTGCGGCCGATGAACTCGGGACCCGCGGTCAGCAGCAGGCCGCCACCGCCGCGCACGAAGTCGGCGATGTTCTGAAGGTAGGCCAGCGG
>CAXTNB010000086.1:0-3959 GCA_964245385.1 uncultured Acetobacteraceae bacterium
GCCGATGACAGGCTGTCCTGCCACAGGTCGAACGCCACCGGCGCCCCGGGTGCCGGGACGACCAGGGTCTGCAGGATCTCCGGGTTCAGCCGCACGCGGTTGTACGAGCCGTTGGCGTCGAGGTTGGGCAGGCCCTGCGAGGCGGCGATCTGTCGCTGCGCCCGCCCCTGCCGCACCTGCTCCGCGGCCGCCTGCAGATCCAGATTCTGCCGTGCCAGCCGCCCGACCAGCGCCGAGAGCTCGGGATCCCGGAACGAGTCCCACCAGAGCGCGTCCACCACGCCGCCATAGGTGGTCAGGCTGGTGAGGCCGTGCGGCGCGGCCCCCCACCACGACGCGGACGCGTCCGGCCGGCGGAAGTCCGGCCCGACCGTGCAACCCGCCAGGAGCACGGCCAGCAGCGCCGCGACCAGCACGGCGGCCAGCTTCTCCGCGGCGCGGCGCATCGCCGGCACGCTCAGCGCGCCGTCACGCGCACCGCGGTATCGCGCTGCTGGCCCCTGACGTCGGCGAGCCCGGTCTCGATCGTCGTCTCCACCGAGAAGCCGATGCGCAGCAGCCGCGCCTGGTTCTGGCCGGGTGCTACCAGGATCTTCACCGGCAGGCGCTGCACGATCTTGGTGAAGTTGCCGGTGGCGTTGTTCGGCTGGATCGGCGCGAAGGCGGCCCCGGAGGCCGGCGGCACGCTCTGCACGATGCCGTCTAGCCTGAGGTCGTAGGCGTCGACGTGGATGCGCACGTGCTGGCCGGGCAGCACGTGCCGCAGCGCCAGCTCGCGGTAGTTGGCGACGATGTAGATCTGGTCGAGCGGCACCACCGCCATCAGCGCGGCACCCGGGCTGACGTAGTTGCCGACCTGCACGCTGCGCTCGCCGACCATGCCGTCGACGGGGGCCAGGATGCGGGTGTAGGACAGGTTCAGGCGCGCCTGCGCCACCTGCGCCTGGTCGGCCCGCACCGTCGACATCGCCGAGGCGTACTGCGCCTGCAGGATCGGCAGCTGGTGCTGGGTCGAGTCCAGCATCGCCTGGGCGCCGGCGAGCGACGCCTCCGCCTGGCGCAGCGACATGTCGGCCTGCTGGCGCTGCTGGAAGGTGCCGGCGCCGGTGCTGGCGAGGTTGCGGTAGCGCTTCTGGTCTTGCTGGGCGAACACCAGCTGCGCCGAGGACGAGGCCACGCTCGCCCGCGACGCCGCGATCTGCGACGGCAGCCGCGCGATCTGGGCGGCATCGTCGGCGGCCTGCGCCTGGTCGCGCGACAGCAGCGCCTCGTCGTTGGCGAGTGCCGTCCGGAAGTCGCGGTCGTCGATCGTGCTCAGCACCTGGCCGGCGCGCACCGGCTGGTTGTCGTCCACCTCGACGCTGGCGACCTGGCCGGAGATGCGCGGCGCGATGGTGGCGTAGTGCGCGGTGACGTAGGCGTCGTCGGTCCACACCGAGGTCGCCGGCAGGAAGATGACCGCCAGCACCACGGCGATGAAGCCGAGCACGACGACGCCGGCCACGAACCAGGGCCAGCGCGGCATCGGCTTCTCGTGCTTGTCGCCGCCGCCCTTCTCGTCGTCCTGCTTCGACGCGTGCTTCTCGTCGTCCGCCATGGTTCCCGCTTCCGCTATTTCTTCGCCAGCGCGATGCGCGGCGGGTAGGTGCGCACCGGCAGCACCAGCAGCACCACCATCAGCGCGACCGTCAGCCCCGCCACCACCAGGAAGGCGTCGCTGATCGTCAGCACCGTCGCCTGGCGCTGCACCTCGGCGCTGAACAGCTCCAGGCTGCCCGGGAAGGCCGGCTGCCCGTCCGGCTGCAGCGGCAGCCCGTTGCCGGGGATCAGCCCCTGCCCCTGGATCACGGCGTAGCGGCCCTGGCCGGACTGGTCGACGATGCGGTTGTAGTGCAGCCCGCCGCGCCAGCGCATGATCAGCTGCAGCAGCCAGACGCTGATCGGCTCCGCCAGCCCGCGCGACGAGTTGACCAGCCCCGATCCGAGCGGCCCCTCCTCGGGCTTCTGGATCGCGTTGGTCGTCATCATCAGCAGCGGCATGATGATCATCGGCTGTCCCACCGCCTCGAACCCCTGCCAGATCAGGAAGCCGCCGCCCTGCACCACGCTGGTCAGGAACACGTTGCCGATGCAGGCGGCCAGCACGCAGGCCATGCCGACGAAGCTGACGACGCGCGCGTCGACGCGCTCGAAGTTCAGCAGCACCGCCATCGCCGGCAGCATCACCAGCTGCGCCAGCGCGATCTGCAGCGTCACCAGATGCGACTGCAGCGGCCGATAGCCCGCGACGTCGGTCAGGAAGGTGAGCGGCAGCGTCGAGGAGGACAGGTTGAGCAGCAGGAAGGTGACCAGCGCGATCAGCCCGTAGGCGATGTTGCGCCGCTTCAGCAGGAAGAAGCCGAACAGCGGCAACGGGTGCAGCACCTCGTTGACCACCAGCAGCGGCAGCGCCACCACGCTGAGCAGCGCCAGCACGCAGATCGTCTGCGAGTTGAACCAGTCGTAGCGATCGCCCTGCTCCAGCATGGTGGTGAAGGCGCCGAAGCCGACGACGATGAGCAGCGAGCCGCGCCAGTCGAACTGCCGCAGCCGCCGGTACTGCGGCGGGTCCTGCTGCACGCCGTACCAGACCAGCACGAAGCTGGTCGCGCACAGCGGCAGCGTCTCGAGGAACACGAAGTGCCAGTCGACGATGTCGGTCCAGAGTGCTGCCAGCGTGGTGGCCATGTTGGGCCCGAAGGTGGTCGTCAGGGCATAGGCGGCGAGCCCGTACAGACGGATCGGCGGCGCCAGCACGCGCAGCCCGACGACCAGCAGCAGCGGGATCAGCAGGCCGCCGGAGAAGCCCTGCAGGAAGCGCAGCCCGAACAGCAGCGTCAGGTTGGCGGTCCACGGGATGCACAGCGTGATCACGCAGCACAGCGCGATCGAGCCCAGCGCCCAGCGCCGCACCGTCATCGTCACCGCCCACCAGGGCGAGAAGCCCATCCCGATCACCTGGCCGGTCGCGTACAGGCTGGTGATCCAGGTTCCCGGATCGCTGCTGATGCCCAGCCCGCCGCGCACGTCGACCAGCGCGATCGACGTCACCTGGTCGTTGAACTCGGAGGTGAGGGCGGCGATCAGCACGCCCAGCAGCCCGACCAGCGGTCTGATCTCCATTCGACCTCCGGATGACAAGCGCGGCCCCAGCTGCCGCGGCCTGTCTGACCATAACCGCCCGGCGAACGCCACCGCCGCCGCTCTCAATTTCTGAACGGCCCTCGGAATTCAGGCCGTAGCGGTGAGCCGATCACACCGCGCCGGGTCAGCCGGCCGGGATGGTGATCACGGTGCCCGGGGCGCTGCTGGTCTTGGCCAGCGACAGCAGGATCTGCAGCATCGTGAAGGCGAGCTTGCTGTCGAAATCGTCGTCCGCCACCCAGAACCATCGGCGGTGATACTCCACCGCGGTGAACGCGTCCGCCGGTGCCGCGGCACCGGAATGCACCGTCACCGTCGGCCGGCGCTCCACCCCGATCTCGCCCACCGTGGCCATCGTCCGGCCGCGGGCGACATCCTCTGGCGGCACCTCGATCTGGAAGGCGAGCTGGCCCAGCACGCCGAGCATCGAGCGGGTCAGCATCGCCACCTGCCCCGGAGCGGTCGGAGCGCGGCCGTAGATCACCTCCGCCTCGCGGGCGGCCGGCGAGAGGCCGAGCGTCCGCTTCACCTCGGCCACCACCGGCATCAGCCGCGGATCGCGGGTGCGGCCGATCACCAGGTAGATCCGCCCCGTGCCCCTGTCGTGCTTCTCCAGCGCGCCCTTGGCGCTGCGCTCGAACTGGATGCCGACCAGTCCCGCGATCTGCAGCAGCCGCAGGTCGTACAGCAGCAGGAAGAACGCCGGCGAGCCCGAAACGCCCACGCTGGTCAGGGCGGAGGCGTTGTGCAGCGCGTTCACCGACTGCACGCCGAGC
>CAXTNB010000086.1:3969-9305 GCA_964245385.1 uncultured Acetobacteraceae bacterium
ACGCCGAGCCGGAGCAGCACGTCGACCGGCAGGCCGCCCATCGCCAGCGGCAGCAGGTCGGCGGGCGCCAGCGGGCGCAGGAAGCTCTGCGCGAACTGGTCGCCGGTCACCGGCTGGAAGGTGAAGGTCGGGCTCTCCTGCAGCTGCACGCTGCCGGAGCCGGTCAGGTAGCTGCTCGGATCGGCGTGCGGGAACAGCTCGAAGCCGCCGCTGGCGCCGCGCTGCAGCTGGTAGCCGGAGATCACCTGGGTGGCGTCGAGGAAGGTCGGCGTGTCGGCATAGCGCAGGCGCACCATGTTGAGCAGCGTCTGCCGCTTCTCCGCGTTGGTCAGTGCCCGCGAGTAGCCTAGCTGGTCCTGGTCGAGCCGGTCCGGCCCCAGCCGGAAGCAGCCGCACAACAGGCAGCACGAGAGCACCAGCGCGACGGCAGAGGCTCGGGACGACCGGCGCCGTGGCCGCGCCGGCGTCATGCGCCGGACGGCGCTGCCGTCTGCTGCTTCGCCGGGCCGATCCCCTCCATGTTCAGCGCCGCGCCGATCAGCGCCAGGTGCGAGAAGGCCTGCGGGAAGTTGCCCACCTGGCGCCTCGCACCCGGGTCGTACTCCTCCGAGAGCAGCCCGACATCGTTGGCGAGGCCGATCAGCTGTTCGAACAGGGTGCGCGCCTCGTCGTGTCGCCCCTGCATCGCGTACACGTTCACCAGCCAGAACGAGCAGGGCAGGAACGCACCCTCGCCGCCGGGCAGGCCGTCGCCGCCCTCGTCGTCGCCGTCGGTGCGATAGCGCAGCATGAAGCCGTCCACCAGCAGGTCGCGCTCGATCGCGGCGACGGTGCTGGTGACCCGCGGATCGTCGATCGGCAGGAAGCCGACCTGCGGGATCAGCAGCAGGCTGGCGTCCAGCGCCTCGCCGCCGTAGCTCTGGGTGAAGCTGTTGCGCGCCCGGCTGAACCCCTTGTCGCAGAGCTCGGCGTGCATGCGGTCGCGCAACGACCGCCAGCGCTCCAGCGGCGCCGGCAGCCCGTAGGTCTCCGCGTCGCAGACCGCGCGATCCAGCGCCACCCAGGCCATCAGCTTGGAATGGGTGAAGTGGCGCCGCTCGCCGCGCACCTCCCAGATGCCGTCGTCGGGCTGGTCCCAGATCGTCTCCAGGTGCTCGACGATCTGCACCTGCAGCGACCAACCGGTATGCGGCTTGACCAGCTGCCTGGCGCGCGCGATGTGCAGCGTGCCCATCATCTCGCCGTAGACGTCGAGCTGCACCTGCCCGGCGGCCGCGTTGCCGACCCGCACCGGCGACGCCCCCTCGTAGCCCGGCAGCCAGGACGGCGACCACTCGATCAGCCGGCGCTCGCCGGCGATGCCGTACATGATCTGCAGCTCGTCCGGGCTGCCCGCGGCTGCCCGGTACAGCCACCTGTGCCAGGCCTCGCCCTCCTCGTGATAGCCGCCGGTCATCAGCGCCATCAGGGTCAGGCTGGCGTCGCGCAGCCAGCAATAGCGGTAGTCCCAGTTGCGGGAGCCGCCGAGCTGCTCGGGCAGCGAGGTGGTCAGGGCGGCGATGATGCCGCCGGTGGGCGCGTAGGTCAGCGCCTTGAGCGTCAGCAGCGAGCGCAGCACCGGCTGCTTCCAGGGCCCCTGGTAGGCGCAGCGCCCGGACCACTCGCCCCAGAACGCCTCGGTCCGCGCCAGCGCGTCGGCCACGTCGAACGCCTCCGGCGCGGTCAGGTGCGACGGTCCCCAGGTCAGCGAGAACTCGGCGCCCTCGCCGTCGCCGAGGGTGAAGTCGGCGACCGTCGCGCGGTCGCGTCCCTTCAGCGGCACCGACGTGCGCAGCACGACGACGTTGGGGCCGGCGACGGCGCTGATCCCGCTGCCGTCCTCCAGCTTCGTCACCCAGGGGACGGAGCTGCCGTAGTCGAAGCGCAGCGTGATCTCCATGCGCATCGCGACCTGGCCGCCGCGGCCCTCGACCCGTCGCACCACCGAGGAGTTCTCCCGGCCGGTCGGCATGAAGTCGATCACGGCGACGCTGCCGGCCGCGGTGTGGAACACCGTCTCCAGCACCAGGGTGTCGCCGCGATAGCTGCGGCTGACCCGGGGCGCCGGCTGGTCCGGCTCGCAGTGCGGGTGCAGCAGCCAGCGCCCGTTCCGGCTGGTGCCGAGCAGGGCGGCGAAGCAGGCGTCGCTGTCGAAGCGCGGCCAGCACAGCCAGTCGATCGAGCCGTTGCGGCCGACCAGGGCGCCGGTGAGGCAGTCGCCGATCAGCGCGTAGTCCTCGATCGGCGACGGCGGGTTTCCGTCGTCCGCCGCCGGGCCGGCCTGCGCCGCCACTTCCGCCTCCGCCTCCTCCGACATCGTCACGGTGCGGCCGCCTCGTCGCGTCTGCCTCGCTGCGCCCGCAGGAAGCCGGCGAGGCCGGTGTTCATCAGCCGCGCGCCGCGGGCGTAGAACAGCCAGGCCGAGACCCACTGCACGTAGACCAGGATGCGGTTGCGCATCCCCACCAGCAGGAACAGGTGGACGCAGCTCCACAGCAGCCAGGCCGGGAAGCCGGTCAGCTTCAGGTGCGGCAGGCTGGCCACGGCGGCGGAGCGGCCGACGATGGCGAGGCTGCCCTGGTCGCGATAGACGAACGCCGCCGGCGCCGCCGCACCGGCGGCGCGCGACGCGATCACGCCCGCGACGTAGCGACCCTGCTGCTTGGCCACCGGCGCCACCCCGGGGAGCGGCCGGCCGTCCGCCCCACCGCACCCCGCGCCGTCGCCGATCGCGAAGATCTCCGGGTGCCCCGGCACCGAGCAGTCGGCGCCGACCTCGAGCGTGCCGTGCCGGCCGGGCGTCGCACCGATCCAACGCGCCGCCGGGTTCGCCGCCACCCCGGCGCACCAGAACACGTTGGCGCTGGCGGTGCGCTCGCCGGCCGCGACCACGCCCTCGGCGTCGACCCGCTCCACCTGCACGCCGGTATGCACCTCGACGCCGATGCGCCGCAGCCGGCGGCGGACGTAGCGGATCAGACGATCGGGAAACCCGGCCAGCACGGTCGGGCCGCCCTCGAACAGCACCACCCGCGCGAGCTCCGGGCGGATGTGGCGGAACTCGTTCGCCAGCGTGTCACGGGCCAGCTCGCGGATCGAGCTGGCCAGCTCCACGCCGGTGGCGCCGCCGCCGACCACGACGAAGGTGAGCAGGCGTCGCACCTCGGCGGGATCGGGATGGCTCTCGGCGTACTCGAAGGCGCCGAGCAGGCGCAGCCGCAGGGTCTCGGCGTCCTGCAGGCTCTTCAGCCCGACCGAGTGCGCCGCCCAGTCGTCGTGTCCGAACCAGCTCGTCGCGGCGCCGGTGGCGATCACCAGCTGGTCGTAGCGGATCGCGCCCACCTCCGGCACCGAGACCGTTCGCGCCGCGACGTCGATCCCGTCGACCTCGCCGAGCAGCACCTCGACGTTGCGCTGGCGGGCGAACATCGAGCGGATCGGCGAGGCGATGTCGGACGGCGCCAGCGCCGCCGTCGCCACCTGGTAGAGCAGCGGCTGGAACAGGTGGTGGTTGTTGCGGTCGATCAGCACCACGTCGACCGGCGCGCCGGCGAGGCCCTGGGCCACGTTGATGCCGCCGAAGCCGGCGCCGATCACCACCACGCGCGGGCGGGCCATCCGGGCGCGCTACCCTTCCAGGGTCAGCCAGCTTCGTCCGTCGCGCTGCAGCAGCGCGTCCGCACCCGCCGGACCCTGGCTGCCGGCGGCGTAGGCTTCCACCTCGCCCTCGCCGCGGCCCCAGGACTCCAGCACCGGCTGCACCACCGCCCAGCTCGCGTCGATCGCGTCGGCGCGCTGGAACAGCGTGGGGTCGCCCATCATGCAGTCGTACAGCAGGGTCTCGTAACCCACGCTCGGCGGCTCGTCGAAGAAGTCCTTGAAGCGCAGCGAGGTCTGCACCCGGCCGAGCTTCATCTGCGGCCCCGGCACCTTGGCGTCGAACTGGGTCTCGATGCCCTGGTCGGGATCGATCAGGAACCTGACCACGTTGGGCGTCAGGGCGTCGACCGGCGTGTCGCGGAACATCCGGTACGGCGCCGGCTTGTGGTGGATCGAGATCTCGGTGCGACGCCCGGCGAGCCGCTTGCCGGTGCGCAGGTAGAACGGCACCCCGGCCCAGCGCCAGTTCTCGATCGACAGCTTCAGCGCGACGTAGGTCTCGGTGTGGCTGTCCGGCGCCACCTTCGGCTCCTGTCGGTAGCCGACGACGTCGGCGCCGAACTCCCGCCCGGCGCCGTACTGGCCGCGCACCGCCTCGTCGGGGCGCAGCGGCCGGATCGCCTCCAGCAGCTTGGCCTTCTCGCTGCGCACCGCCTCGGCGTCGAACGAGTTCGGCGGCTCCATGGCGATCATGCAGAGCAGGGTGAACAGGTGGTTGGGCACCATGTCGCGCAGCGCGCCGGTGGGCTCGTAGAACGGGCCGCGCATCTCCACGCCCACCGTCTCGGCGGCGGTGATCTGCACGTGGTCGATGTATTCGCGTCGGAAGGTCGGCTCGAACATGCCGTTGGCGAAGCGGATCGCCATGATGCTCTGCACCGTCTCCTTGCCCAGGAAATGGTCGATCCGGTAGAACTGGCTCTCCTCGGCCTGCTTGAGGATGCGCGCGTTCAAGTCCTTGGCCGAGGGCAGGTCGGCGCCGAACGGCTTCTCGATCACCACGCGCCGGAAGCTCTCGCCGGACTGCTTGAGCAGGCCGGCATGGCCCAGCCCGTCGACCACGGTGCCGAAGAAGCGCGCCGAGACCGCCAGGTAGAAGATCGCGCTGCCCTCGCCGATCGCCTCGCCGATGCGCCTGAAGGTGTCGTCCTGGCTGAAGTCGCCCTGCAGGTAGTGCATCCGGTCGGTCGCCCAGCCCCAGGCGGCGTCGTCGAGCTTGGGCGTGTAGAACTCCGCGGTCTTGTCCTTGGTGAAGGACTGCATGGTCTCGGTCAGAGACTGCTTCCACTTCTCGTCGCCGCTGTCGTCGCGGTCGACGCCGATCAGCTTGAACTGGTCGGACAGCAGGTGGGCGCCGGACAGGTTGTACAGCGCCGGCATCAGCAGCCGCTTGGTCAGGTCGCCGCCGGCGCCGAAGATCACCAGCGTGCAGGGAGGTGCCTGGGTGCTGCCGGGCGGCGATCTGTCGTTGCTGCCGTGTGACATCGTGCCTGCCTCTGCTCGTCGAAGGGTGAGCCGCTCGCGGTGCGATTGTTCGCATGGCAGCGTCCGGGAGGGAAGGAAGGTTGCAGACTGCTCGCCGCCGCGCCCGACGGCAGGCAACCCCGTGCCGCCGGGCGCCCTGGAGCAGCACCCCA
>CAXTNB010000087.1:0-9150 GCA_964245385.1 uncultured Acetobacteraceae bacterium
GGTCGATCTCCAGGGTGGCGGAGGGGGCAGACGGCGCCGCGCCTCAGCTCGGCTGCCAGCCATCCATCTTGAGCACCTCGCCTGCGAGGTAGAGGCTGCCGCAGATCAGGATCCGCCCCGGTGGCGGTTGCTCCGCGAGGATGGCGGACAGCGCCGCGGCCACGGTCGGGCCGGGAACCGGACGGCCTCCGCCGGCCTCCACGATCGCCGTCACCGGCAGGGCCAGGTGCTGGCCCGGCTCGGCCACGGCGCGGACGCTGGCGGCACGGTCGAGCAGCGGAAGCAGGAAGCCGCGCGCGTCCTTGCTCTGCTTCATGCCGATGACGAGGTGCGTCGGCCGGTCGGTCCAGCCATCGAGCACCGCGCGCAGCACCGCGGCGGCGCCGGGATTATGGCCGCCGTCGAGCCACAGCTCCCAGCCGTGCGGCAGGCCGGCAGCCAGAAGTCCGGTCAGGCGCTGCAGGCGCGCGGGCCAGGCCGTCGCGGCGATGCCGGCCCAGCCGTGAGCGGGCACCGGCAGGCCGGCCGCACGAAGTGCCGCCACCGCGAGCCCCGCGTTCTCGACCTGGTGCGCGCCGAGCAGGGCGGGCTGCGGCAGGTCGAGGCTCCCGTGCGCGTCGGCGTAGCGCAGGCCGCCCGGCTGCCGACGGATGCTCCAGTCGCGGTCGCGGCGCAGCAGGGACGCGCCGGCACGTGCCGCCGCGTCGGCGAGCACCGCCAGCACGGGCTCCGTCTGACGCGCGCTGACGACCGGCGTGCCCGGCTTGATGATCCCGGCCTTCTCGGCCGCGATCTGCTCGATGCTGTCGCCGAGGAAGGCCTCGTGATCCATCGAGATCGCGGTGATGACGCAGGCGGCCGGCGGCGGCAGCACGTTGGTGGCGTCGAACCGGCCGCCGAGCCCGACCTCGATCACCGCGAGGTCGGCGGCGGCGCGAGAGAACAGCAGGAAGCCGGCCGCCGTCAGCACCTCGAACACGGTGATCGGCGCGCCGGCGTTGACGCGCTCGATCTCCTGCAGCGTGTCGGTGAGGGCGGCCTCGGATACCAGGCTGCCGGCGACCCGGAAGCGCTCGCGGATATCCACCAGGTGCGGCGAGGTGCCGACATGGACGCGCCAGCCCGAGGCCTCGGCGACCGCGCGCAGGCTGGCGCAGGTGCTGCCCTTGCCGTTGGTGCCGGCGACGTGGATCACCGGAGGCAAGCGTCGCTCCGGATGGCCGAGCCTCGCCAGCAGGGTCTGCAGCCGGCCGAGCGAGAGGTCGATCAGGGCCGGATAGAGGTGATTCAGCCGCTCCAGCACGGTGCCGGGGCGGCCGACGAACTCCGGGCTGGTCGCGGCGACGCTCATGCCGCCCGTTCGAGCGCTCCGGCGTCCGGGTCGCTCGCCACCAGTTCCCCGCAGAGCAGGGCGATCAGCCGGCCCAGCGTGTCGCGCAGCTCGGCGCGCGGCACGACCATGTCGAGCATGCCGTGCTGCAGCAGGTATTCGGCGCGCTGGAAGCCCTCCGGAAGGGTCTCGCGCACCGTCTGCTCGATCACCCGCTGGCCGGCGAAGCCGATCAGCGCGTTCGGCTCGGCGATCTGGATGTCGCCCAGCATGGCGAAGCTCGCGGTGACGCCCCCGGTGGTGGGGTCGGTCATCACCACGATGTAGGGGAGCCCGGCGTCGCGCACCATCTGCACCGCGATGGTGGTGCGCGGCATCTGCATCAGCGAGATCATGCCCTCCTGCATGCGTGCCCCGCCCGACGCCGTGAACACGATCAGCGGCGCCTGCTGCAGCACCGCCAGCCTCGCCGCGGCGACGATGCCCTCGCCCAGGGCCGCACCCATGGTGCCGGCCAGGAACTCGAAGGCCATCACCCCCACCACCGCCTTGCGGCCGCCGATGGTGCCGTGCGCCACCACCAGCGCCTCGTCGAGATGGGTCCTGGCGCGGTTCTCGCGCAGCCGGTCGGTGTAGCGCTTCTGGTCGCGGAAGCCGAGCGGATCGGCCGGCGCGCGCGGCAGCTCGATGCGGGTGAAGCTGCCGTCGTCGAAGGTCCAGGCCAGGCGCTCCTGCACCAGCGCGCGCATGTGGTGGCCGCAATGCGGGCAGACCTTGAGGGCGCGCTCCAGCTCCTTGGCGAAGATCATCTGGTTGCAGGCGCTGCACTGCGTCCAGAGGTTGTCCGGCACCTCGCGCTTGCCGAGCAGGTTGCGGATCTTGGGGCGGACATAGGTGGTGAGCCAGCTCATGCGCTCATCTCCGTCTCGGGCAGGCGGGCTCGCCGTACCGCGCCGGCGAGGCTGGAGACCTGGTCCAGCACGCGCCGGACGGTCTCGGGTCCGGCGCGGCCCTGCTCGTCCAGCGAGGCGGCCAGGGTCTGGATCAGGGCGGAGGCGACCACCGCGGCGTCGGCGACACGCACCGCGGTGGCGGCCTGCTCGGGCGTGCGCACGCCGAAGCCGATCGCCACCGGAAGCCCGGTCGCGGCGCGCAGGCGAGGCAGTGCGGCGGCGAGATCGGCCCCGCTCGCCGAGCGGGTGCCGGTGATCCCGGTGATGCTGACATAGTAGACGAAGCCCGAGGCGCCGCGCAGCACGGTGGGCAGGCGCTGGTCGCTGGTGGTGGGTGCGACCAGGCGGATGATGTCGAGGCCGTGCGCTTCGGCCGGCGCCTCCAGCAGGTCGGCCTCCTCCGGCGGCAGGTCGACCACGATCAGCCCGTCGACCCCGGCCGCCGCCGCGTCCGCGCAGAAGCGCTCGGCGCCGTAGCTCTCGACCGGGTTGAGGTAGCCCATCAGCACCACCGGCGTGGCCTGGTCGGCGTCGCGGAACCGGCGCACCATCTCCAGCACGCGGCTCACGGTGGCGCCGGCGCGCAGCCCGCGGACCGCGGCGGCCTGGATGATGGGGCCGTCCGCCATCGGGTCGGTGAACGGCATGCCGATCTCGATCAGGTCTGCGCCGGCGCCGGGCATGCCGCGCAGGATCGCCAGCGCGCTGTCGAAATCCGGATCGCACGCCTCCAGGAACGGGATCAGCGCGCCGCGCCCCTGCCGCGCCAACGCCTCGAAGCGGTGCCTGATGCGGTGGGCGTGGCCGGTCACAGCGACACGCCCAGATGTCCCGCCACGGTGAAGATGTCCTTGTCGCCGCGACCCGACAGGTTCATCAGGATGATCTGCCCGGGGTCCATGCCGGGCGCGATCTTGGCCACGTGCGCCAGCGCGTGCGCGCACTCCAGGGCGGGGATGATGCCCTCGGTGCGGGTGCAGAGCTGGAACGCCGCCAGCGCCTCGTCGTCGGTGATGCCGACATACTCGGCGCGGCCGATCTCGTGCAGCCACGCATGCTCCGGACCGATGCCGGGATAATCGAGGCCGGCGCTGATGCTGTGCGCCTCGGTGATCTGCCCCTCCTGGTCCTGCAGCAGGTAGGTGCGGTTGCCGTGCAGCACGCCGGGCCGGCCGCGGCTGATGCTGGCCGCCTGGGCGCCGCTATCCAGTCCGCGGCCGGCCGCCTCGACGCCGATCAGGCGCACCGCGGGCTCGTCGAGGAAGGGATGGAAGATCCCCATCGCGTTGGAGCCGCCGCCGACCGCGGCGATCACCGTGTCCGGCAGCCGTCCCTCGGCCTCCTGGAGCTGGGCGCGCGCCTCGTCGCCGATGACGCACTGGAAATCGCGCACCATCGCCGGGTAGGGATGCGGGCCGGCCACGGTGCCGATCAGGTAGTAGGTGTCGGCCACGTTGGCGACCCAGTCGCGCATCGCCTCGTTCATCGCGTCCTTCAGCGTGCCGGCACCGCTCTGGACGGCATGCACCTCGGCACCCAGCAGTCGCATGCGGAACACGTTCGGCTTCTGCCGCTCGACGTCGGTGGCGCCCATGTAGACGACGCATTTCAGGCCGAACAGGGCGCAGACCGTCGCGGTGGCGACGCCGTGCTGACCAGCGCCGGTCTCGGCGATGATGCGCGTGCGGCCCATGCGCCGCGCCAGCAGGATCTGGCCCATGACGTTGTTGAGCTTGTGCGAGCCGGTGTGGTTCAGCTCCTCGCGCTTGAGGTAGATGCGCGCCCCGCCCAGCTCCTCGGTCAGGCGGCGGGCGAACCAGAGCGGGCTCGGGCGGCCGACATAGTCCTTCAGGTGGTAGTCGAGGTCGCGCCGGAACGCGGGATCGGCGCGAGCGGCCTCGTAGGCGGTCTCGAGCTCCAGGATCAGCGGCATCAGCGTCTCGGCGACGAAGCGACCGCCGAACATGCCGAAGCGGCCGCGGTCGTCGGGCCCGTGACGCAGCGTGTTGGCGCGCTCGGCGAGCAGCGCGGTGACGGCATGAGGCACGTCATGCGGGCCGGAAGGCGCGCCGGGCGGCTTCTCGTCGATACGGGTCAGTGCGCTCACGTCAGACCTCCCTTGGCCGCCGACTTCCTAGCGCAGCGGGCCGCACAGGTCACGCCCGCCGGGACAGGCCTGTGCGCGGCGCTGCGGAATCATCACCGCCGCCGGTCGAAGGCCACGCGCCGTTATGCTGTTGTAGGATCGTCCACCCGATGCGGAGGTTTCATGTTCCTTGCCCACCCGCCCGGCCGGGCGGGTGGGCAAGGAACATGAAACCTCCGCATCGGGTGGACGATCCTACAACAGCATAACGGCGCGTGGCCTTCGACCGGCGGCGGTGATGATTCCGCAGCGCCGCGCACAGGCCTGTCCCGGCGGGCGTGACCTGTGCGGCCCGCTGCGCTAGGAAGTCGGCGGCCAAGGGAGGTCTGACGTGAGCGCACTGACCCGTATCGACGAGAAGCCGCCCGGCGCGCCTTCCGGCCCGCATGACGTGCCTCATGCCGTCACCGCGCTGCTCGCCGAGCGCGCCAACACGCTGCGTCACGGGCCCGACGACCGCGGCCGCTTCGGCATGTTCGGCGGTCGCTTCGTCGCCGAGACGCTGATGCCGCTGATCCTGGAGCTCGAGACCGCCTACGAGGCCGCTCGCGCCGATCCCGCGTTCCGGCGCGACCTCGACTACCACCTGAAGGACTATGTCGGCCGCCCGAGCCCGCTCTGGTTCGCCCGCCGCCTGACCGAGGAGCTGGGCGGGGCGCGCATCTACCTCAAGCGCGAGGAGCTGAACCACACCGGCTCGCACAAGCTCAACAACGTCATGGGCCAGATCCTGCTGGCGCGGCGCATGGGCCGCACGCGCATCATCGCCGAGACCGGCGCTGGTCAGCACGGCGTCGCCACCGCGACGGTCTGCGCCCTGTTCGGCCTGAAATGCGTCGTCTACATGGGCGCCACCGACGTCGAGCGGCAGAAGCCGAACGTGTTCCGCATGCGACTGCTGGGTGCCGAGGTGCATGCCGTCCAGAGCGGTGCCGGCACGCTGAAGGACGCGATGAACGAGGCGATGCGCGACTGGGTCGCCAACGTGGCCGACACCTACTACCTGATCGGCACCGTGGCCGGCCCGCATCCCTACCCGGCGATGGTGCGCGATTTCCAGTGCGTCATCGGCGACGAGGCGCGCGCCCAGCTCCAGGAGGCCGAGGGACGGCTGCCGGACACGGTGATCGCCGCGGTCGGCGGCGGCTCCAACGCGATGGGGATCTTCCATCCCTTCCTCGACGAGCCCGCGGTGCGCCTGATCGGCGTCGAGGCGGCCGGCCGCGGACTGGATAGCGGCGCCCAGGCGGCCAGCATCAGCCGCGGCCGGCCCGGCGTGCTGCACGGCAACCGCACCTACCTGCTGCAGGACCAGGAGGGGCAGATCACCGAGGCGCACAGCATCAGCGCCGGCCTCGATTATCCCGGCATCGGTCCGGAGCATGCGTGGCTGCACGAGATCGGCCGCGCCGAGTATGTCGGCATCACCGACGACGAGGCGCTGGCGGCGTTCCAGCTCTGCACCCGCACCGAGGGCATCATCCCCGCCCTGGAGTGCGCGCACGCGCTGGCGCACGTGGCCAAGATCGCGCCCGGCATGGACCCCGGGCAGATCATCCTGATGAACCTGTCGGGTCGCGGCGACAAGGACATCTTCACCGTGGCGGGACATCTGGGCGTGTCGCTGTGACCGGCCACGCCCACCGCATCAGGCACCGCTTCGAGGCGTTGGCGCGGCAGGGGCGCGGCGCGCTGATCCCGTTCCTGGAGGCGTGCGATCCGGATTTCGACAGCGCGCTGGCGATCCTGCGCGGCATGCCCGGCGCCGGCGCAGACCTGATCGAGATCGGCATGCCGTTCACCGACCCGATGGCGGACGGCCCCATCATCCAGGCCGCCGCGGTCCGCGGGCTGCGCGCCGGCGCCACCGTGAGCCGCGTGCTGGAGATGGTGCGCCGGTTCCGCGACGCCGACCAGGCCACGCCGGTGGTGCTGATGGGCTACCTCAACCCGGTCGAGAGCTACGGCGCCGAGCGCTTCTGCGCGGACGCGGCGGCGGCCGGGGTCGACGGGCTGATCGTGGTCGACCTGCCGCCGGAGGAGGCCGACCTGCTGGAGGCGCCGGCCGAAGCGCACGGCCTCGACATCATCCGCCTGGTCGCACCCACCACCAGCGACCAGCGCCTGCCCACCGTGCTGCGCGGCGCCTCGGGCTTCGTCTACTATGTCAGCATCACCGGGATCACCGGCACCCGCTCGGCGAGCGGGGCCGATCTCGCCGCCGCACTGCCTCGCCTGCGCGCCGCGACCGGGCTTCCGGTGGCGATCGGCTTCGGCGTGCGCACGCCCGAGCAGGCCGCCACCGCGGTGCGTGTCGCCGACGCCGCGGTGGTCGCCTCCGCCCTGATCCAGACCCTGGCCGCCTCGCTGGACGAGCAGGGCCGCGCCGGACCCGAGACCGTCCGGCGCGTGCTGGACCAGGTCTCCAGCCTCGCCGGCGCGGTACGGCGAGCCCGCCTGCCCGAGACGGAGATGAGCGCATGAGCTGGCTCACCACCTATGTCCGCCCCAAGATCCGCAACCTGCTCGGCAAGCGCGAGGTGCCGGACAACCTCTGGACGCAGTGCAGCGCCTGCAACCAGATGATCTTCGCCAAGGAGCTGGAGCGCGCCCTCAAGGTCTGCCCGCATTGCGGCCACCACATGCGCGCGCTGGTGCAGGAGCGCCTGGCCTGGACCTTCGACGACGGCAGCTTCACCCGCATCGAGCTGCCGCGCGCGCCGGCCGATCCGCTCGGCTTCCGCGACCAGAAGCGCTACACCGACCGGCTGCGCGAGAACCGCGCCAGGACCCATCTCGACGAGGCGCTGGTGGTGGCGCACGGCACCATCGGCGGCCGCAAGGCGGTGGTGGGCGTGATGGCCTTCGAGTTCCTGGCCGGCACCATGGGTGCGGCCCTGGGCGAGGGCATCGTCGCCGCGGCGAGGCTGGCGGTGCTGCAGCAGGCGCCGCTGATCGTGTTCACGGCGTCGGGCGGGGCACGCATGCAGGAGGGCATGATCTCGCTGATGCAGATGCCGCGCACCACCATCGCGGTGCAGATGGTGCGCGACGCCGGGCTCCCCTACATCGTGGTGATGACCGACCCCACCACCGGGGGCGTCACCGCGAGCTTCGCCATGCTGGGCGACATCCAGATCGCCGAGCCGAACGCGCTGATCGGCTTCGCCGGCCAGCGGGTGATCGAGCAGACGGTGCGCGAGACCCTTCCGGAGGGCTTCCAGCGCGCCGAATACCTGCTGCAGCACGGCATGCTCGACATGGTCGTGCCGCGCGCCGAGCTGCGCGACACGCTGGGCCGGCTGATCGCCCTGCTCTGCGGGGAACTGGTGGCGAGCGACCCGGACGCCGGAGCGCTCGAACGGGCGGCATGAGCGTCGCCGCGACCAGCCCGGAGTTCGTCGGCCGCCCCGGCACCGTGCTGGAGCGGCTGAATCACCTCTATCCGGCCCTGATCGACCTCTCGCTCGGCCGGCTGCAGACCCTGCTGGCGAGGCTCGGCCATCCGGAGCGACGCTTGCCTCCGGTGATCCACGTCGCCGGCACCAACGGCAAGGGCAGCACCTGCGCCAGCCTGCGCGCGGTCGCCGAGGCCTCGGGCTGGCGCGTCCATGTCGGCACCTCGCCGCACCTGGTGGATATCCGCGAGCGCTTCCGGGTCGCCGGCAGCCTGGTATCCGAGGCCGCCCTCACCGACACGCTGCAGGAGATCGAGCGCGTCAACGCCGGCGCGCCGATCACCGTGTTCGAGGTGCTGACGGCGGCCGGCTTCCTGCTGTTCTCTCGCGCCGCCGCCGACCTCGCGGTGATCGAGGTCGGGCTCGGCGGCCGGTTCGACGCCACCAACGTGCTGCCGCCGCCGGCCGCCTGCGTCATCACCGCGATCTCGATGGATCACGAGGCCTTCCTCGGCGACAGCATCGAGCAGATCGCGGCCGAGAAGGCCGGGATCATCAAGCCGGGCACGCCGGTCGTCAGCGCGCGTCAGACGGAGCCCGTGCTGGCGGTGCTCGCCGACGCGGCGGCACGTGCCGGCGCGTCCCTGCTGCGCCGCGACCGCGACTGGAGCATCCGTCGGCAGCCGGGCGGCCTGCGCTACGCCGACGCGCACGGGAGCCTCGACCTGCCGCAGCCCGCCCTGCTCGGCGCGCACCAGGTCGAGAACGCGGGGCTCGCGGTGGCGGCACTTCGTGCGGCCGGCCTGCCGGTGCCCGCTCACGGCTGGGCCGGCATCGCCGCGACGGCCTGGCCCGCGCGCCTGCAGCGCCTGACCGGACTTCTGGCTGCCGGCCTGCCGCACGGCTGGGAGCTGTGGCTCGACGGCGGCCATAATCCCGGCGCCGCCGCGGTGCTGCGCGCGGTGCTCGATGGCTGGACCGACCGGCCGACGCACCTCGTCATCGGCATGAAGCAGAGCAAGGACGCGCGCGGCTTCCTGCTTCCGCTGCTCGACCGTGCCGCCAGCGTCCGCGCCGTGGCCGAGCCGGGCCAGCACCTGGCCCTGCCGGTGACGGCGATCGTGGAGGCCGGCGGAGGCCGTCCGGTTCCCGGCCCGACCGTGGCCGCGGCGCTGTCCGCCATCCTCGCGGAGCAACCGCCACCGGGGCGGATCCTGATCTGCGGCAGCCTCTACCTCGCAGGCGAGGTGCTCAAGATGGATGGCTGGCAGCCGAGCTGAGGCGCGGCGCCGTCTGCCCCCTCCGCCACCCTGGAGATCGACC
>CAXTNB010000088.1:0-3883 GCA_964245385.1 uncultured Acetobacteraceae bacterium
GGCGCCGCCGGCCGCCTTGAGCTCGCGCACCAGCTCCTGGCCGAGCCGCCAGGTCTCGAGCCACAGCGGCTGCATCGCCCGGATCACGGCGGCCTGGGTGCGCGGCTGGTCGGCGCCGCGCCCGAGCCGCTCGATGTCGTGCTGCAGGCCCTGGCAGTACGTGAGGAAACGCGCGACCCGGAACGGCAGCTCGCGGCCGAGATTGCCGATCTGGTTGGCGTAGGACAGCGTGATCGCCTGGAACGGCGCGTTCTCGTTGATCAGGGTCGCGAACTCCACCGGCTTGCCGGCTTCGAGCGCGGCGAGCGCCGCATCGAGCTCGACCGTCATCCTGCGCGTCTCGATCAGGCGCAGCAGCGCGTCGATCGCGCCCGCCAGCGCGAGTGCCATGCCCATGCGATCGCGATGCCGCTTGTAGGCCTCGACCGCGAGCCCGCCGGCGAAGATCGAGATCGCGGTGGCGATGCTGCCGCACAGGGCCGCGGTCGTCGGGCTCATGGTCGTCCGCTCCGTGCCGGTCGCACGGGGCCTGTCCCGCGCCTAGCTTGAGGATCCACTAGACCTTCACCAGCGAGCTCGCGAAGCTGTACAGCGCGTCGCCGGCGATGCTGCCGGCGGCGAACACCTCCATGTCGGTGCGCCCGGCCGCGCCCGTCCGGCGCTGCCAGGCGAGGCGGCAGAGGATGCCGGCCAGCACCGCCCAGCCGGCGAGCGGCGAGGTGAGCAGCAGCCCGGTCGCGAACATCACGCCGAGCTGGCGACCGGTGCCGCCGACCGCCTGCAGCACCGCGCCGGGGATGGCCCAGAGCAGCAGCGCGTGCGCCACCGCCGGGCTGCTGCCGGCGTGGATGGCGGCCACGAAGACCTTGTCGACGGGCGCTACCTGACCGCGCGCGAAGTAGCCGCGATACAGCACCAGCACCGTAAGTGCGGCGACGACCAGGGCGAACATGGCGGCGAAATATTGCTGGCGTCGGCCGTCTCGCTCGAAGGCCGGGTCGGCGCCCTCGCCGCGCAGCAGGAAGCCGGCCTTCAGGTCGCAGCCCATGTCGGCGAAGGCGGGACCGGTGGAGGCGGTGAAGCCGACCAGCAGCGCCAGGGCGGCCGGCGGGAAGCCGATCACGATGCCGATCGCGAGCGACACCACGGCGACGGCGAAGGCCGGGAACCAGCCCGAGTGCATGCCGGCCAGGCCGATGATCAGCTCGTGCAGCAGGGCGGCGAAGGCGGCGTAGCCGACGAACAGGACCAGCATCCCGCTGCTCATCCCGCCGGCCAGGCCGCCGATCGCGGCGATGCCGGCCGCGATCAGCAGGTACAGGCCGGCGCCGAGGCCGAGCGTCGCGCGCAGCTGGCGCGGGCTCGGCCCGAGCGCGTCCGGCGCGGGCGCGGCCGAGCGTCTCAGGATGATGAAACCGACCTGCACCAGGGCGACCAGGCCGGCGCCGAGCATCATGCCCTGGGCGACGTGCGCGTGGTCGATGTCGCCGCCCGGGATCAGCGACGCCGGCAGCGGATGATCGAGCAGCACGTGCTGGTAGCCGCGCAGCAGCAGGCCGACGCCGAACACCGCGAGCGCCCAGACATTGCCGATGAAGGCGACGCCGAAGCCGGCCATCGGAATGCCGAACACCGAGCCGAGCACGCCGATGCCGAGCCCGGCGCCGAGCACGACCGCCTTGCGGCCGCCGGTGTCGCCGGCGCGGATCGCCTCCGCCGCGGCGACGCCCGGCGGCCAAGGCCCCTGGGCCGGGAACACGTCGGAGGCGAACATGCGATACAGCATCGTCGCGTCCAGCAGCATGGCGGCGACCGCGCCGGTCAGCATCGCCGGCACCAGGTCGGCGCGGCCGAGCAGGAACGGCACGCCGATCGGCAGCAGCAGGCTGTTGGCGGCGCCGAAGGTGGAGGCGGAGATGGCGCTCTGGGCGAGGTTCTGCACGTGGATCGAGCGGTAGCGGGAGAGGGCGTTGATCGGCACCCGCCCCAGGATCATCGCCGCCAGCGCGCCGATCAGGGAGGTGTTGGTGGTGACCCCGAGCCGCACCAGCACCTGCATGCCGACCACCGATCCGAGCACGCAGAGCGGCGTGATCAGCAGCAGGCTGGCGGGCGAGAAGAATCGCGGATGTCGCTGCCCCAGCTGATGGGTGGTGGAATCGCTGTCAGCCATCGCCGTTCCTTCGCCCCGCCGCCGATCCCGCATCAGTGGCCGATCGGGGAGGCGGTCGCAACCGGAGCGGTGGGCTGCGACCCTCGACGGCTCCGGGCCTCGAGCCTGTGCCATCGGCCGCGGTGGCGGGCAATAGTGCCGGGAGGCTGGTCCAGAACGAAACGACCAAGTCGACGCGGCAGGCGGCGCGGCGTGGCTGCGCCCCGGCCAAGTGGGTGCGCAGACCACGGCGCGGCCTGTTGTGTCCGATTACCTGCTCGCCGGGTGCCATGGCTCGCCGACGCGCCATCCACGGCCGCCGCCGCTGCCGGGACTTCGTCCTGCTCTGTGACTCGGTTCGAAACGCTTAGGTAAAAGATCGTGAACCGTGATTAAAGCCGCGACTCCGGTTGCGACCCGGACAGTTTTCGGTGCTAGGCTCGTATCGAAGGTTCCAAAGATCAGGCCAACGCCGACACGATTAAACCGCCTCGTTCCGATCAGTCCGCAAATAACTATCTCCCAAAATCTTCTGACCCGTCCTGAAGCGATACGAAGTCGCCGTCGATGTCATGTTTTCGTTTGAGGTTGGTTCGTCCCGGAAGATCACGCTGCCGCCGCTCGATCAGACCGTGACAGACCAGCTTGAGAAGAACACGGATGGTGTGAGCGGGATCACGCATCGCGAAGAATAGATCGATGATTGACCGTCTTCGCGCAGGTTTCGGGAGCTGATCATCAATGCGCGTCGCGATCGTTCATGACTGGCTCTACACGCTCGGCGGGGCCGAGAAAGTGCTCGCCGCGATGCTGCGGTGCTTTCCCGACGCGACCCTGTTCTGCCTGTTCGACTTCCTGACGCCGGCGGAGCGGAAGAAGATCGGCTACGAGCGCAGCCACGTCTCGTTCCTGCAGCGACTGCCCGGCGTGCGGAACCACCATCGCCTGTTCCTTCCGATCATGCCGCTGGCGATCGAGCAGCTCGACCTCGCCGAGTACGACGTGGTGATCTCGAGCAGCTACGCGGTCGCGAAAGGGGTGCTGACCGGGCCGGATCAACTGCATCTGGCTTACGTGCACTCGCCGATGCGCTACGCCTGGGACCTGCAGCATCAATATCTGCGCGAGTCCGGCCTGGAGCATGGCCCGAGGGGCCTGCTGACGCGGTTCCTGCTGCACCGGATCAGGATGTGGGACGTCCGGACGGCGAGCGGCCCGGACGCCTACATGGCCAACTCGCGATTCATCGCGAGACGGATACGCAAGATCTACGGACGCGACGCCCGCGTCATCCATCCTCCGGTGAAGGTTCCCGCGACGTTCAGGGCGGCGCGCAAGGGCCGTCACTTCATGACCGCGTCGCGTCTGGTGCCGTACAAGAACGTCCGCTGCATCGTCGAGGCGTTCCGGCAGATGCCCGGCGAGCGCCTGATCGTGGTCGGCGAAGGGCCCGAAGCCGAGCATCTGAAGGCGCTCGCCGGGCCGAACGTGGAGTTCAGGGGCTTCGTGCACGACGCCGAGCTGCGCCGCACGATGGCCAGCGCGCGCGCCTTCATCTTCGCCGCGGAGGAGGATTTCGGCATCGTTCCCGTCGAGGCGCAGAGCGAGGGAACGCCGGTGCTGGCACTCGGCCGCGGCGGCGTCCGCGAGACGGTGAGGGCGGCCGGCGAGGCGCCGACCGGGCTGTTCTTCGATCGACCGGAGCCAGAGGCGGTGGTCGACGCGGTGCGC
>CAXTNB010000088.1:3893-9027 GCA_964245385.1 uncultured Acetobacteraceae bacterium
TCGTTCGATCCTGCCGCCTGCCATCGCAACGCCGCCCGCTTCTCCGAGGAGCGCTTCCAGGACTCGTTCCGCGGCTTCGTGACCGAGCATTACGAGGCGTTCTGCGAGAGGCTCTACAGTGCCGGCGCCGCGGCACCGTCGCTGCCGCGTGCGGAACGGATCTGGATCCCCGAGCCGGAGCCGCCGCTGGCCGCGACCAACCTGATCAAGCAGATCTGACGTGATCGTTCCCACACCGGTCGCGGTGCTCGAACGCCTGCCGCCCGAGGATCGGGTCGCGCGCAGGCGCGGTCCGGTGGCGCCGGTGCGCGCCGCCGACGTGCTGTTCCTGACCCATACCGGCCGGATCGGCGGTGCGGAGACCTGTCTGCTGCATGTCGTGCGCGCACTCGGCGGCGAGGTGCTGCTGTTCCAGGACGGTCCGCTGCATGCGCGGCTGCGCGATCAGGGCGCGCGCGTGACGCTGCCGCGCGCGCGGCCGGACCTGCGGGCGATCCGGCGCGACCGCGGCCTGCTCAGGGCGCTCCCGGCGCTGGTGGGGATCATCGGCCTGATCCGCGACATCGGCCGCATCGCGGCGGTGCACGATCTGGTCTACTGCAACAGCCAGAAGAGCTTCGTGCTCGGCGCGCTGGCGTCCTGGCTGCACCGCAGGCCGCTGCTGTGGCACCTGCACGACATCCTCGATCGCAGCCATTTCGGCTGGTTCCAGATCCGGCTGGTGGTCGGCCTCGCCAACCGGCGCGCCGAACGCGTGGTGGTGCCCTCGAAGGCGGTGGCGGACGCCTTCCTCGCCGCGGGGGGACGGCCGTCCCTGGTCGTGCTGGTGCGCAACGGCGTTCCGGTGCCGCCCTGCTCGGCCGACGCTCCGGGCCGGGCGGTGCTGCGTCGCGATCTCGAGCTGCCGGCCGGCTTCCTGTTCGGCGTGTTCAGCCGTCTGGCTCCCTGGAAGGGCCAGCACGTCGCCCTGGCCGCACTGGCGCTGCTGCCGGATGCGGGCTGCGTGATCGCGGGGGATGCGCTGTTCGGCGAGCAGGACTACCTGATGTCGTTGCGTGCACAGGCCGACCGGCTCGGCGTCACCGAGCGCGTGCGCTTCCTGGGACATCGCGACGACGTCACGACGCTGATGCGCGCGGTCGACGTGGTGGTGCATCCCTCGATCGATCCCGAACCGTTCGGGCTGACGCTGGTGGAAGCGATGCTGGCCGGAACCCCCGTGGTCGCGTCCTGGGCAGGTGCTGCCGCCGAGATCCTGGATGGCGGGCAGGCCGGGGTGCTGGTCCCGCCGGGGGATCCTCTGGCGCTGGTGACGGCGCTGGAGCAGTGCCGCAGCCGGCCGGAGGCGGCCGCACGTCGGGCAGCGCGCGCCCGACGGCACGCGGAGCGGCATTTCAACGTCGAGCGCCTGCAACACGACATGCGCGAACTCGTCAGCGGCATGACCGTGCCCGGTCAGGCTGCGGATGTCTGCGGCGTGCCGCGTCGATGACGATGCGCCGGTTCCCGGTTCCGCTCCCGTGCCGCGCGCCGGCCGATCGTCGCGACGGCTCGACGCTCGGGATCCTCGCCGTCGCCCGCGGCCATCGCCGAGGCGAGGGCAGCGGTTGCGGCGGCCGAGAGATGGATACGCAGGCGACGGCGCTGCCGCGAGGCTCGAGCCTGGTCGGCCAGGCTGCCGGCATCACGGACGCGGGTGCAGCATGACGGACGCGAACCTGTTCCAGATCGGCAGCGGCTGGTTTCCTGAGCGCAAGGGCGGTGCGGAGAACGTGTTCTTTCACCTCTTCCACGGGCTGGGCAGTCAGGGCTTCGCGGTGCGCGGCGTGGTGCCCGGCGGTCGCGAGGTCGGGCGACAGACCAGCGGCCTGATGCAGGGCTTCGCGGTCGGCGGCACCTCCTCGCTCCAGCGCGCGATCGCGATCCGCCGCTCCGCCTTCGACAGCTTCTCGACGGCACGGCCCGACATCGTCGCCTCGCACTTCGCCCCCTACAGCCTGCCGCTCCTCGACCGGATCTCGCACCTTCCCCTGGTCACGCATTTCCACGGCCCCTGGGCGATGGAGAGCTTGATCGAGGGCGCCAGCATCATGGCGGCCCGCGTCAAGAGGCTCATCGAGAAGCTGGTCTACGGACGTGCGCGGCGGATCATCGTGTTGTCGAGAGCGTTCGGAAGCCTGCTGCAGCAACAGTACGGCGTCCCGGACAGCCTCATCCGCTTCGTTCCCGGCGGCGTCGACTGTGATCGCTTCGACGTCTCGACCTCGCGGATCGCCGCCCGCGGCGCGCTCGGCTGGGAGCCGGACCGGCCGGCCGTGTTCGTCGTCCGCCGCCTCGTCAGGCGCATGGGGCTGGATCGGCTGCTGGATGCGATCGCGATCCTGCGCCGGTCCTCGAGTCCTGGAGGCAAGGACGTCGTGCTGCACATCGCCGGATCAGGGCCCGAGCGGGCAGCGCTGGCGGCGCGCACGGCGGCGCTCGACCTGTGCGATGCCGTGCGCTTCGACGGCCCGCTGAGCGACGATCGGCTCTCCCTGTCCTATCGCGCTGCCGATTTCACCCTCGTGCCGACGGCGGAACTGGAAGGCTTCGGCCTGGTGGCGATCGAGTCGCTCGCCGCCGGCACGCCGGTCCTCGTGACACCGGTGGGCGGCTTGCCCGAAGTGGTCTGCGGCTTGTCCGAGGCGATGGTGCTGGAGGGCCTCGATGCCCGGAGCATCGCGGCCGGACTCGCATCCGCGCTCGCCGGTGCGGCATTCCTCCCCGATGCCGAGACGTGCCGCCGCTACGCCAGACGCAGGTTCGACTGGCGCGTCGTCACCCCCCAGGTCGCCGCCGTCTACCGCGAGGTGCTGTGATGTCCGAGCACAAGGTGGTCCCGTCACGCCGGGCGAATGACCTCGCGAAGCTGCCGCTCGGCACCGGCGATGAACGCTTCGATCAGCCAGAGGCGAAGGCCGGCGGCGTCACGCCGCTGCAGGTCGCGATGCGGCGCAAGTGGGGGATCGTCATGTTCGCGGTGCTCGTCACCGCTCTCGTCGGCGCGGCGGTACGGCAGCTCCCGGTACGCTATACCGCCGGCGCCTCGGTGATGATCGATCCGCGACAGCCGCGCGTCAGCAGCGGCGAGAGTCTGCTGCCGAGCCAGATCGTCGACCTCGACCTGCTGCGGACCTACATGGAAGCGCTACGCTCGCCCAGTCTCGTGCTGAACGTGGTCCGGCAGCTCAAGCTCACGACGGTGCCCGACTACTGCGCGGCGAAGCAAGGCTGGGGCGACATGCTGTCGAACCTGCTGGTGAAGCCGTTCGCGCATGCCCGCGACGGCGCGGGGCGGGCGGCGTCGTGCAGCACGTCGGTCGAGGCGGCGGCGAAGCGGCTGGCGCCTTCGCTCAGCTTCAGCAACGATGGCCGCTCCTACGTCATCGCGATCAGTGCCGTCGCCGGCAGTCCCGCGCTCGCGGCGAGCATCGCCAATTCCTATGCCGACGCGTTCATCGCCAGACGCCGTCAGCAACAGGTCTTGCTGACGGATCAGGCCGACGTCTGGCTGGGGACCCACCTCGCGCGGCTGCGCGCCGATGTGCTGACGGCGGACAACGCCGTGCAGCAGCAGCGTCAGGGCGGACAGCTCACCAGCCTGCGCGGCCAGACGCTGCTGGGGCAGAGCCTCTCGGAGATGAACTCGCAACTGATCGTCGCCAGCAGCGAACTGGCGCAGAAGCGGAGCACGTTGCACGAGCTCGAGGATGCGGCCCGGTCCGGCATCGGGGCGGATGCCAGTGCACCGGTGCTCGCGTCGCCGATCATCCAGGGACTGCTGGAGAGGGAAAGCGCGCTGGCGGCGGCGCAGGCGGAGTTCCGGACCCGGTTGGGCAGCGCCAACACGGAACTGGTGGCGAACGAGGCACAGCTGGCGCGCGTGCGTCTGCAGTTGCGCACGGAGATCAACAAGGCCGTGGCCAGCGTGCGCGGCGAGGTGGCGGCGCTCGAGTCGCGCTGCGCGTCGCTGCAGAACAGCGTGCAGGACCTGCAGCTTCAAGTCGGCAAGCAGGGCCTCGCCGAGATCCGGCTGCAGGATCTGGAACGCGACGCGGCATCGGCGCGCAGCCGCTACGACGAGGCGGCGCTGCGGCTGGAGCAGATCCACGTCGAGGCCGCGATGCAGCGCGCCGACGTGCAGCTGGTGGTCGAGGCGTCGCCGCCCGACTTCCCTTCCTTTCCCCGCGTCCGGATGATCGTCACCGGCACGTTCCTGGCGATGCTGGGTGTCGGTGCCGGGCTGGCCTGCGGGTTGGAGCTGCTGTCCCGCGTCTTCAGCACCCCGGAACAGGTGGAGGAGCAGACCGGGGTTCACGTGCTCGGGCTGTTCCCCAGGCTGCTCTCCGCGCGCAGGCCGCACGACGCCCTGGCGGCGGACCCGGACACGCGCGAGGCCGAAGCATTGCAGGCCGTCTTCGCGAGCCTGATCGGCGGCCGTCACCACGACGAGGCGAGGGGCGGTCGCGTGCTGATGGTCACCTCGGCGCTGCCGGGAGAGGGCAAGACGTCGTTCTCGGTGGCGCTCGGACGGGCCGCCGCGGCACGCGGCCTCGCGGTGGTCGTGGTGGATTGCGACCTGCGCCGTTCCGGCATGCGCAGCCATTTTCCACCTGGCGGTCAAGGCGCGGGCCTGGCCGCGGATCCAGATCCCACGCCGCGCCTCGAGCCGAACCCTGGCTTCGCCGACCTCGTGATCGATCCGGTCGCCGGCCTGCACGTCCTGGTGACGCGCGCGCGGCCCGACAATCCGCATGCGATCCTTGCCTCCGCGGGCCTGCCGCGGGCGCTGGAACAGCTTCGCGGGAAGTACGACGTGGTCATCATCGACACGCCGCCGGTGCTCGCCGTTCCGGACGTCCTGAGTGTCGCTCCGATGGCCGACGACGTGGTGATGCTGGTGGGATGGCGCCATTCGCCGCGCGCGGCGGTCAACGCGGCGCTGAAGGCGCTGCGTCGCGGACATGTTCAGGTCAACGGCATCGTCCTGTCCAAGGTCGACCTGCGGCGCTTGGCACGCGCCGATACCGACAGCAGCTACTACGCGAGGCTGTATCCATCGTATCACGGCTTGAGCCGCGGCTGAGAGATGACA
>CAXTNB010000089.1:0-9018 GCA_964245385.1 uncultured Acetobacteraceae bacterium
CAGATGTTCGCGCTGGACGAGGCGCCCGAGTTCGACAAGACGCCGGGCCGCTCGGCGATGGTCTCCGCCCTGCACGGACACGTCATCGCCAGGGGCATGCTCGTCGGCACCTACGAGCGCGAGTGACCTGCTAGCTCGCCGCGCGGTCGAGGCTGACCAGCTCCGGGGTGTCGTAGGCGAGCAGGCTGTCGAGATGCGCCTGCGCGTCGTCGGCGAACAGGTCCCGTGCCAGGCCCGAGACCAGGCGGGAGACGCCGTAGCGCATGCCGCTGATCGAGGCACCCGACAGCCCCATGCTCGGCGTGGCGCCGAAGGTGAAGTTGTGGACGTGGCGCAGCGCCGGGTTGCCGCCGGGATGGCGCTCGAGGAACTGGAAGGCGTCGCCGAGATAGGGATGGCTGCCGAGCAGCGCGTGCTCCTCGCCCTCGGGCGGCGTGAAGCGGTCGCGCCAGAGCGCGATGTCCGCGGCCAGATGGGACAGTTCCGGGCGCAGCGACAGGTCGATCCTGAAGCCGGTGCCGACCACCAGGAAGTCGAAGCGCATGATGCCCTTCGGGGTGCCGACCACGATCTCTCCGTCCCGCATGGCCACCGCGTCCCAGGAGCAGCCGGTGTGGAACGAGAACCCGTCGTGACGGCGGCAGCGCCAGAAGGTCTCCTGCGGCGGCGGCTGGTTGAGCTCGAAGATGTGCCGCATGAAGCGCCAGCGCATCAGGTCGGGCAGCTCGGCGAAGTGGCCGAGGAAGCCGGCACTCTCCATCCAGCGATACGGGTTGACGCGAGGCAGCTGCGGCCGGCGCAGGCACAGCGACACCGAGGCCGCACCCGCCTCCAATGCGGTGGCGGCGTTGTCGAAGGCCGAGGCGCCGGCGCCGAGCACGCCGACGCGCCTGCCGCGCAGGGCGGCGAAATCGATCTCCTGGGCGGTGTGGGCGTAGCGGTCGGCCGGCACGGCGCGCGCGATCGGCTCGGGCACGTGCCAGGCGCCGCCGCCGTCGATGCCGGTCGCCAGCACCACCTTGCGCGCCAGCACGTCGCGTTCCCCCGCAGCCGCCCGCACCGTCAGCCGCAGCAGCCCGTCCTGCGGCACGATCGCGGTGACGGCGCTGCCGTTCTCGACCGGCAGGGCCAGCACCCGCCTGTACCAGTTCAGGTAGGCCTGCCAGTCCTGCCGGCTGATCTTGTCCAGCGCCTGCCAGGCGGCACTGCCCCTGCTGGCCTCGAACCAGCTGCGCGGCGTGAGCGAGGCCACGCCGAGGTCGGGTCCAGTGATGTGCTTGGGCGTCCGCAGCGTGAGCATGCGGGCGAAGGTCACCCAGGGCCCTTCCTGTCCGGCCTCGCTGCGGTCGAACACGCGTATGTTGGCGATGCGCTCGCGCATCAGCCCGAAGGCGGTGGCGAGGCCGCCCTGGCCGCCGCCGACGATGGCGACGTCGAGCACCGGCTGCCCGCGGCACCCGCGGGCGGGCACCCAGGGCTTGGCCGGATAGGCCAGCCGGTCCAGGTCGCGCCGGACGTTCGCCTCGAGTGTCGTCAGATCCACCGCATCGACTCCCTGATGCCGCCGCGAGGCGGGTTCCGGGTGCCGAGCAAGCTTCGGGCCGTCCGGGCTCGACATCCCGGCTCAGCTGCCCCTGTAGGTGCTGTAGCCGAACGGCGAAAGGATCAGCGGCACGTGATGGTGCGCGAGCGGATCGGCGACCGTGAAGCGGATCGGGATCGTCTCGTAGAACCCCGTGCCGCCGCGGCGCCAGGCGGAGACGTGGAAGACGATCTCGTAGAGGCCCGGGCGCAGTGCCTCGCCTTCCAGCAGCGGGCCGTCGCAGCGTCCGTCGCGGTTGGTCGCGAAGCGGCCGAGCGTGCGCCAGTCCCCGTCCTGGTTCCGGCTCAGCTCCAGCGTCAGGTCGGCGGCCGGCGTGCCGGTCGCGGCGTCGAGGACGTGCGTGGTGATCCGTCCGACGCGGCGGTCGCTGGTCTCGGACGGTCTCTGCGTCATGTTCGCCTTCCGCGTCGGTCGGGATCGGCCGCGACACTAGCATGAAGGGCTGCGAAGATGCGCGACGATGAGACGGGCTTCGACCTGATGGCGCGCCTCGACGCGCTGGCGCGCTGCAGCGACGAGGACGGGATGCTGACCCGGCTCTACCTCTCTCCCGCCCATGCCGCGGCCGTGGGCGTGCTGCGCGGCTGGATGCAGGAGGCCGGCCTCGCGACCCGGCTCGACGCGGCGGCGACCCTGATCGGCCGCCTCGAGGGTCCTCCCGGCGCGCGGACGCTGCTGCTCGGCTCGCACATCGACACGGTGCGCGACGCCGGCCGCTTCGACGGCAACCTCGGCGTCCTGTGCGGGCTCGCGGCGCTGCACCGGCTGCGGCGCGAGGGCGTGCGGCTGCCGTTCGCGGTCGAGCTGCTGGCGTTCGGCGACGAGGAGGGGGTGCGCTTCCCGGTGACGATGACCGGCTCGCGCGCCCTCGCCGGCACCTTGCCGATCGAGAGCCAGCTCGCGGCACGGGATGCGGACGGGATCAGCCTCGGGGCCGCGCTGCGCGGCTTCGGCGGCGATCCGGACGGCCTCGCCGCGGCCGCCTACCGGCCGGAGTCGGTGATCGGCTTCATCGAGGTGCATATCGAGCAGGGACCGGTGCTGGAACAGGCCGGACTGGCGCTGGGCGTGGTCAGCGCGATCAGCGGCGCGCGCCGCTTCACCGTCACCGTGACCGGTGTGGCGGGCCATGCCGGGACGGTGCCGATGACGGGCCGGCAGGACGCGCTCGCGGCCGCCTGCGAGATGGTGGCGGCGGTGCGCCGGACGGCGCTCGGGCGGCCAGGCGTGACCGCCACGGTCGGGCGGATCGAGGCGCGGCCCGGCGCGGTCAACGTGATCCCGGGCTGGGCCGAGTTCAGCCTCGACGTGCGCGCCGCCGAGGATGCGCGTCGCGATGACGCGGTGGCGGCGGTGCAGGCCGCCTTCGCCGCGGTCGCGCGGTCGCACCGGGTCGATCACGCGGTGCGGCCCGGCTTCTCCGCCGCGGCGGTGTCCTGCACGCCGGCGCTGCAGCGCCGCCTGGAGTCGGCGGCCGAGGCCCTGCAGGTGCCGGTGATGCGCCTTCCCAGCGGCGCCGGGCACGACGCGATGAGCATGGCGGCACTGTGCCCGGTCGCCATGCTGTTCGTGCGTTGCCGGCACGGCATCAGCCATCATCCGGCGGAGGCGGTCTGCGCGTCGGATGCCGAGCAGGCGACGGCGGTGCTGACGCGCACGCTGCGCGACCTCGCGGCCGATGCGTGACGGAGCCGCCGGATGCCGAGGAAGCCGATCAAGGGATCGTTAGGTTTTGCGTGTTCTACTCCTCGGATTGATTTCTGAGTCGAGTGGGGCATGAGCATCTCTGCCGTAGCCGGGAGACGGCGCCTGTCGCTGCACGCGCGCGTGGCGACCGCGGTGCTCGCCTTCTGTCTGCTGCTGGTCGGACTGGATGGCTGGCGCACGTGGCAGCTGCGGGAGATCACGATCAGCGCCGACAGGACCGAGACCAGCAACCTCGCGCGGTCGCTGGCGCAGCACGCGCACGACACGGTGCAGACCGCGGATGCGGTGATCGTCGATCTGCGCGAGCGCGTGGAGAGCGAAGGTCTCGCGCCCGACAAGGTGGCGCGCCTCGACCGGCTGATGCGATACCGGCTGAACACCCCGCCGGGTCTGCACGGGCTGTTCGTCATCGACGCCGCCGGCAGCAGGATCGCCAGCGCGCTGCCGCCGGGACATGCCGCTTCACGCTACGCCGACCGCGCCTACTTCCAGTGGCACCGCGTCCAGGCGGATCGCGGCGTGCATATCGGCAGCCCGGTGCGCAGCAAGACGGACGGAAGCTGGATCATCACCGTGTCGCGCCGGGTCGACGACCGCGACGGCCGCTTCGCGGGCATCGTGCTCGCCACCATCGCGGTCGACGACCTGCAGCGCTTCTACGCGACGTTCGACGTCGGCAGGCAGGGCGTCATCTCCCTGGACGGGGAGGACGGCATCGTCATCGCCCGCACCGCCAGGGGCGGCTCGTCGACCGGCGCCAGCGTCGCGGCCGGCCCGGTGTTCCGCCGGCTGCTGCCGCACGCCGACGCCGGCGTGTTCCGCACCGTCTCGCCGATCGACGGCATCGTCCGGCTGGGCAGCTACCGGCGCGTGGAGGGCTACCCGCTGGTCATCATCGTCGCGCACGGGCTCGAGGAGGTGCTGACCGACTGGCGCTCCGACGGCTGGCTGCACCTGGTCGTCAGTGCCGGCGCGGCATGCGCCCTGGGCGTCGTCGGCTGGCGCTTCGCCGGCGAGATCAGGACCCGCCAGCGCGCCACCCGGCGCTACCATCTGCTCGCCGAGAACTCCAGCGACGCCATCGTCTGCGTCGGGCTGGACGGCCGGCAGTCCTACGTCTCCCCCTCCTTCACCAGGCTGACCGGCTGGAGCGTCGCGGAGGCCATGGAGTACGACCTGCAGGGATTGATCCATCCCGAAGACCGCGAGGAGCTTCACGCCGTCCGCGCCCGGCTGCGCGCCGGCGCGGTGCAGGCGACCGGCAGGCTGCGTCACCTGCGCAAGGACGGGAGCTACCTCTGGGTGGAGATCTGCATCCGCATGGTCGAGCAGGCCGGCGATGACGGCATGCAGTTCGTCGCCAACATGCGCGACATCTCCGAGCGCAAGACCGCCGAGGACCAGATCATGGCGCTCAACCGCGAGCTCGCCGTGCTGGCACACACCGACGGCCTGACCGGCCTCGCCAACAGGCGCCGCTTCGACGAGGCGCTCGGCCAGGAATGGGACCGTGCGGCGCGCGACCGCAGGCCGCTGTCGCTGCTGATGATCGATGTCGACCGGTTCAAGCTCTACAACGACCAGTACGGCCACCAACGCGGCGATCAGTGCCTGCACGCGGTCGCGGCCGCGGTCGGCGAGCTGGTGCGGCGGCCGGGCGACCTCGCGGCGCGCTACGGCGGCGAGGAGATCGCGCTGCTGCTGCCGGCCACCGCCGCGGCGGGAGCGACGGAACTCGCCGCGCGGCTGTGCGGCGCCATCGAGGCGAGCGCGATCGCGCACGAGGCCAACGTGCCGGGCCGGGTCGTCACCGTCAGCATCGGCGTGGCGACGACGCTGCCGGGACTGACGGAGCAGGCGGTCGGAGCCCGCGCCCTGATCGCCGCCGCCGACGCGGCGCTGTACGAGGCCAAGCGGCGCGGCCGCAACCGGGTCGTGGCCTCGTCGGCGGCCGCGCCGGACACCTCCGACCGCGGCGCCGGACCGCCATGCGCGGACGCGGCGTAGCGGCGCGACGCTACTCGCCGCCCTCGCTGCCCCAGAACACCACCCAGGTCCGGAAATCCTCCGAGAAGTTCTCGAAGCGGTGGAGGGCGCCGGCCTCGACGAAGATGACGTCGTGCGGCGCGAACGCCGCGCGCTCGCCGTTCTTGACGATGTCCCCCGTGCCGCTGACGACGATGTAGAGCTCGTCCTGGCGGTGCGGTCCCTGGCGGTCCGCACCAGACGGCGCGTAGAGCCCGCATTTCATGGTGCCGCGGCGCACGGCGTAGTGGAAGCGCATGGCCTCCGGGTGCTCGGGAAGTCTCGCCCGCACCTGGTCGAAGGCGAACTTCCACGCGTCGGTCACGGCCGCAGGCGCTCGATCAAGCCCTTATGGCCCTGCCGCTCCGCCAGGGTGAGGGCGCTGCTGCCCTCGCCGTCGCGATGCAGCGGGTCGGCACCCTGATCGAGCAGGTAGGCCGCCATCTGCTCGCGTCCGAACATGACCGCGAACATCAGCGGCGTGCGGCCGACGTCGTTGGGCAGATCCACCGCGGCGCCGGCCTCGATCAGCAGGCGCGCCATCGGCACGTCGCCCTTGAAGGCGACCCCGGCCAGCGCCGTGCTGCCCTTGTGGTCCGGCATGTCGGCGATCGCGCCGCGACGCAGCAGCAGCGCGGCGGCGTCGCGGTGGCCGTTATAGGCGGCGAGGATCAGCGGCGTGTAGCCGTGCGCATCGCCGCGATTGGGATCGGCGCCGGCATCGAGGAACGCCTCCAGCAAGTCGGTCTGGCCGTCCCGCGCGGCACCGAAGAACAGCGTCTCGACCTGCTCGTGGGTGAAGCCGGGCGGCAACCCGGCGGCGGCCGGGGCCTCGCCGGTCGTGGGGTGGTGCTCGGTCATCCCGGCTGGCTCCTCGATCTGGACGCTGCAGCGAGGCGTCCAGCATAGGAGGGCGCTCAGCGCCTGACCAGCACCGCCGCGGGCAGCAGGTCGAACAGCTCGGCCAGCGGCACCTCGCGGCCGCCGACGATCGTGCGGCCGCCGAGGTCGCGCCACTCGCCGTCGGGCAGGGCGGCAGTGCCCTGCCAGTGCGCGCCGCTCTCGCGCGAGCCGGGGTAGGGCGCCACCAGCACCGCGACCTGCGCCTCGCCCTCGCTGCGCAGGAAGCCGAGCGCCTGGCTGGTCTCGCCGGTGACGGCGAGCGGCTCGTAGCCGCCGGCGGCGAACAGCGTCGGGTGGTCCGCCCGCAGCTCCAGCAGCAGTATCGTGAGCGCCAGCTTGATGCGGCCGTCGGACCAGTTGAGCAGCAGGTCGCGCAGCACGCCCTGCGGGTCGCGCTGCAGCGCCGGTCGCAGCGTCCGCAGCGCCTCCGCACGGGTCTCGTAGTCCACCGGACGGCGATTATCCGGATCGACTAGGCTGAGGTCCCACATCTCGCAGCCCTGGTAGATGTCGGGCATGCCGGGGACGGTGAGCTTGAGCACCAGCTGGATCAGGCTGTTCTGCACCCCCAGCCGCGCCACCCGCTGCGCGAAGGGCAGGAAGCTGGCGAGGAAGCCGGCGCGTCCGGGATCGAGGGCGGCGCGCGCGAAGGACTGCATCGCCTCCTCGTAGGCGGCGTCGGGGGACGACCAGTTCGAGTGCAGCTTGGCCTCGCGCATCGACTTCTCGAGCGTGGTCTTGATGCGCTCGCCGTAGGCCTCGAGGCCCGCGGCATCGGGGTTCTCCAGCAGCTCGACCGGCCAGGATCCGACCAGCAGCTGGTAGAGCAGGTACTCGTCGTTGCGGTCCGGCGGGGCGTTCTCGACCTCGCCCCCCCTTGCCTCGCCGCGTCGCGCCCGGATCAGGCGGCTCCAGCCCTGCACCTGGCGCGCCCACTCCTCGGGGATGTCGGCGAGCACGGCGAGCCGCGCGCGGGTGTCCTCGCCGCGCTTGGTGTCGTGGGTCGAGGTGGCGAGCATGGCACCCGGCCAGCGCCGCGCGCGCTGCGCGTTGGCCTTGTGGAAGGCGCCGGCGGTGATGCCGAAGCGCTCCGGCTCGCCGCCGACCTCGTTCAGGGCGATGAAGCGGTTGTAGCGGTAGAAGGCGGTGTCCTCGAGGCCCTTGGCCATCACCGGGCCGCTATATTGCTGCAGCTTCATCGCCAGCCGCAGCACGCTGGTGCGGTTGAAGCCGCTCTTCGGCCGCGCGGTCAGCTTGCCCGACAGCAGGTCGTGCAGGAAGTCGAACACCGAGGGGTCGATGTTGGGGTCGTGGCGGCGCGCCTGCTTGAACGCCCAGGCGAGGTCGCGACGGTCGGCGCTGTCCTCCTCGGAGTCGAACTCGACGTAGGTGCGATAGACCGGGAAGCAGGCGACGATCTGCTTGATCGCCCGCTGCAGCACCGTCTTGGTGAAGTCCTGGGTCACCGGGTTCTGCCGCGCCACCCGCCCGGCATCGCGTCCGAGCGCGTTCAGCTCGGACGCCATCTCGTTCTCCATGATGCGGATCTTGCAGTCATAGACGATGGTGGAGAACGGAGCGGCGAGGCCGGTGAAGTCGTGATAGGTGGCGGTGAACGCCTCCTCCGCCCCTGGGTTGACCAGCACGCCCAGCACCAGGTTGGTGAAGTCGTAGCCGGTGGTGCCCTCGACCTGCCAGTCCTCGCGCAGCGATTCGTGAGCGGCCAGGATCTTCTCGACGACGAGGTAGAACGGCTTGCCGACGGAGGCGCGCAGCGTGTCGATGTAGGCCCGCGGATCCAGCAGGCCGTCGATGTGGTCGATGCGCAGGCCGTCCAGCGTGCCGTCCTCCAGCATCGGCAGGATGCGCGCGTGGGCGTGGCGGAACACCGCGGGCAGCTCCATGCGCAGGCCGGCGAGGTCGTTGATGTTGAAGAAGCGGCGGTAGTTGATGTCGTCGCCGGCGACGCGGAAGTCGGCGATCCGCCAGGACTGCAGCTGGATCAGCCCGTCGAGCGCGTTCCAGTCCCGGTTCAGCGCCGCGATGCTGCGCTCCAGCGCCTCGCGCGCGGCGGGATCGGCGCGAATCGCGGCGGCCAGCTCGCCCTTCAGCACCGCGGCGCGCTCGGCCATCTGCGGCCGCCACTGCGGCAGGTCGGAGAAGAAGTCGCTGAGCCGGTCGAGCGCGGGCTCGTCGTGGCCGAGGATGGCGCCGTAGTGCAGCGGGCAGATCGGCAGCTTGTGGCTGCCGTAGGCCCACACCGCGAGGCTGCCCGCCTCGGCGTCGAACTCGACCTGCAGGTTGCCGGCCTTCAGCTCGACGCCGTACTGGCCGCCCAGGAACGGCACCAGCAGCTTGTCCTTGAGGTAGCGCCGGTCCGGATCCCAGTCGATGTCGAACCAGCCGGCATGATCCGACTGCGGTCCCCACTCCAGCACGTCGAGCCAGAGCGGGTTGTCGGAGCCGCCGACGCCCATGTGGTTGGGCACGAAATCCAGGATCTGGCCGAGCCCGTGCTCGCGGAAGGCGGCGAGCATCGCCCGGAAATCCTCCTCGCTGCCGAGCTCGGGGTTCAGCGCCAGGTGGTCGGTGATGTCGTAGCCGTGCGTGCTGCCCGGACGCGCCTTCAGGTAGGACGAGGCGTAGACGTGGCTCACCCCCAGGCGGGACAGGTAGGGCGCCAGCCTGGTGGCGTCGCCGAAGCCGAAGCCGGCGTGGAACTGCAGGCGGTAGGTCGCGCGCGGCATCGGGTCGGAGGGGGTCATGACGTCTCCAGGGAC
>CAXTNB010000090.1:0-1044 GCA_964245385.1 uncultured Acetobacteraceae bacterium
TCAAGCAGGCGGCGATCCGCGCCATCGAGGACGGGCAGACCAAGTACACCGACGTCGCCGGCACGCCGGCGCTGCGCGCCGCGGTCGCCGAGCGCTTCCGGCTCGATTCCGGGCTCGACTACGCGCCCGACGAGATCATCGTCTGCACCGGCGGCAAGCAGGTGATCTACAACGCGATGGTGGCGACCCTCGAGGCGGGCTCGGAGGTGATCATCCCGTCGCCCTGCTGGGTCTCCTACCCGGACATCGTGGCACTCGCCGACGGGGTGCCGGTGATCGTCCCGTGCGGCCCCAACCGCGGCTTCAAGCTCGACGCCGGCGAGCTCGAGGCCGCGATCACGCCGCGCACCAAGTGGTTCTTCCTCAACAGCCCGAACAACCCGACGGGGGCGGCGTACTCGGCGGCGGAGCTGCGCCGCATCTGCGACGTGCTGCTGCGTCATCCCGACGTCTGGATCTTCACCGACGACATCTACGACAAGCTGGTCTATGACGGCTTCCGGCCGGCCACCATCGTGCAGGTCGAGCCGCGGCTGCGCGAGCGCACCGTGACCATGAACGGCTGCTCCAAGGCGTACGCGATGACCGGCTGGCGCATCGGCTTCGCCGGCGCCCCGACGACGCTGATCCGCGCCATGGACAAGCTGCAGGGGCAGTCCACCTCCAACCCGAGCTCGATCAGCCAGGCGGCGGCGCTGGAGGCGCTCACCGGGCCGCAGGACTTCATCGCCGCCATGGTCGCGACCTACCAGGCGCGGCGCGACCTCGTGGTCGAGATGCTGAACCTCGCCCCCGGCATCACCTGCCACCGGCCGGAGGGCGCGTTCTACGTCTATCCCTCGATGCAGGGCTGCATCGGCAAGACCAGCGCCGGCGGCGCCAGGATCGAGGACGACGAGGGCTTCGTGACCGCGCTGCTGGAGGAGCAGGGCGTCGCCGCCGTGCACGGTGCGGCGTTCCTGTTCCCCGGCCATTTCCCCGGCAGCTACGCCCCCGACCCCGCCAGCCTGCGCGAGGCCTGCGCCCGCATCCGCCGCTTCTGCG
>CAXTNB010000090.1:1103-2685 GCA_964245385.1 uncultured Acetobacteraceae bacterium
CACCGCGGCGCTGAGGCAGGCGGTGCGCGACAAGTTCGCGCGCGAGAACCAGCTGGTCTTCGCCGACGACGAGGTGATGGTCGGCAACGGCGGCAAGCAGATCCTGTTCAACGCGCTGATGGCGACGCTGGAGCCGGGCGACGAGGTGGTGATCCCCGCGCCCTACTGGGCGAGCTACCCGCTGATCGTGCAGCTGCTCGGCGGCCGCCCGGTCATCGCCGCCTGTCCGGAGGCGCTCGGCTTCAGGCTGACGCCGGCGGCGCTGCAGGCGGCGATCACCTCGCGCACCCGCTGGGTGATCCTGAACTTTCCCAACAACCCGACCGGTGCGACCTGCGGCGCGGGGGAGCTGGCCGGCCTCGCCGCGGTGCTCGAACGCCATCCGCGGATCTGGATCCTGTGCGACGAGATCTACGAGCAGCTGATCCACGACGGACCGCCGCACGTGTCGCTGGCGCGGCTGGCGCCGGCGCTGCGCGATCGGGTGCTGACCCTGAACGGCGTCTCCAAGACCTACGCCATGACCGGCTGGCGCATCGGCTATTGCGGCGGCCCGGCGCGCCTGATCGCGGCGATGACGATCATCCAGAGCAACGCCACCTCCGGTGCCAGCAGCATCTCCCAGGCGGCGGCGGCGGCGGCGCTGCGCGGCGCCCCGGCCCTGGTCGGGGTGATGCGCGACACCTACCGGCGCCGACGCGACATGGTGGTGGCGGCGCTGCGGGAGATGCGCGGCGTCACCTGCACCGAGCCGCACGGCGCGTTCTACGTCTATCCCGGCATCGCCGGCTGCCTGGGCCGCCGCAGCGCCGGCGGGACGCGGCTGGACACTGACGAGGATTTCGCCCTCGCCCTGCTCGAGGAGCAGCATGTCGCGACCGTGCACGGCGCCGCGTTCGGCATGAGCCCCTACCTGCGCCTCAGCGTCGCCGCCGACGACGACAGCCTGCGCGAGGCCTGCATCCGCCTGGCGCGGTTCTGCGACGCGCTGCTCTAGTTCCAGGAGCCGCGGCGGCCGTCGAAGCCGCGCTCGGCGAGCGTGCCGAAACCCAGGCCGAGCGTCGCCCACATGATGGCCTGCATCGCGACCGAATCCACCCTGAAGCGCCAAAGGACGACCGCGGGGAAGCCGGCCGGAACCTCGTCGACCGAGGGCAGCAGCGCCGCGACGACCGCGACCGACACCAGGTAGAACGCCGCGGCGGCCAGCGCCGCCGACCACCCACCGTGCCGCGCGACCAGCTGCCTGCGCAGCATCGCGGCACCGACCATCGCCGCGATGGAGAGCGTCATCATGACGAAGTAGAGCGCGGTCCGCATCGCGATGGTGTCGGGACGTCCGACGGCGGGCGGGTTGGCCGGATATTTCAGGTTCGGCACGAGGTAGAACGCGAGGAAACCGGCTACCCCCAGCAGGGCCGAGACGGCGCGCGGCCCGAGTGCGGCGACCCGACCGTTCGCCACCGCGAACACCAGGGCGAACAGGCCGCCGAAGGCGGTGCCGTACACCATCACGCCGGTCAGCAGCCCGTAGCTGGCCTGCATCGGCCGGCTGACGAGCTCGGCTTCCTCGATGTCGTGG
>CAXTNB010000090.1:2695-9016 GCA_964245385.1 uncultured Acetobacteraceae bacterium
ATGTCGTGGATGCCCCTCGCGGCGTCGGCTCTCACCTCGGCTTCGTGCAGCGCCGTCTCGAAGGCGATGGCGCGATCCACCTGCGGCTCGCCGAACACCTTGGCGAAGCCGAACACCAGGAGCCCGGCGACGAAGCCGACGAGCATCCCGCGGATCAGCAGGGTCCTGACCATGACCGGCCTCGCGCCCTCAGTGGCAGGGAAACCCGAGCAGATGTCGGCTGTCATGCACCCATTCATGGACGTACATGCCCTTGACCAGCGAGGTCGCACCCTCCTCGGCGCCGACGAAATAGATCGCGAGCAGCATCAACGCGCCGAAGATCAGCCACGGCAGGATCTCGCGCACCGGGATGGGTGCGACGACGCCGTCGGGGCCGATGGTCGTGTCGGACATCTGGAGTACTCCTCGGGATCGAGCGTCCCAGCGGATTGGAACAACGCCATGGTCAGGTCTGACTTTCGAGAAGCACCTGGGTGCCGTCGATCTACAGTGGCGCGACCGTGCCGGATTTGCGCCGGCTTCCGTCAACATGGCTGTCGTCGGATAGAGCCCCCTGCACCCGCGCTGTCAAACGGATTTACCGGATGAGCCGGCGCCTGACCCTCGTCGCCCACGCCGCGACCGAGGCCACGCGGCGGGCGACGTTCCCGACCGACGAGCCGCTGGAGCCGCTCGGCGCGGCGAAGGCGGCGGCCTTGGCAGACAGGCTGGGCCGCGTCGATGCGGCCTGGACGAGCCCGGCACGTCGCGCCGTGCAGACGGCCATCGCGCTGGGGCTGGGCGCCACGGTCGATCCGGCGCTCGCGGACATCGATCTGGCGCTCTGGGCCGGCCGCTCGCTCGCCGAGATCGAGGCATCCGATGCAGCCGGTCTGCACGCGTGGTCCACCGACCCGGACGCCGCGCCCCACGGCGGCGAATCGATCGAACGTCTCCTGCGCCGGGTGCGCGGATGGCTCGACGAAAGGGCGTCCGACGCGGGACGTGTCGTGGCCGTGACCCATGCCGCGGTCATCCGCGCCGCGGTCGTCGTCGCCCTCGACGCCGACCCCGGGGCGTTCTGGCGCATCGACGTCGAGCCGCTCTGTTTCGCGGGCTTCCGGAGCCGGGGCGGCCGGTGGGCGTTCCGGCTCTCTCCGGCGGTGCTGAGGGACAGGGCAGGCAAGGGCTTCGCCCTTGACCCACCGGGGCCGGCGGCCCCGGACCCCGATTCAGAAGATATCTGATCGGGTCAGGGGGAGAAGTCCTTTGCCTTGTCTTCTTCCCGCTGCTGTCGATGCTTCCTGCCGCGGGGTGGCGCGCGCTCGCCGAAGAAGGCGCGGAAGGCTGCGGCCACGGTTTCCGGCGTCTCCTCGGCCAGGAAGTGGCCGGCCGGCACCGGACCGCCGCTGACCTCGTTGTCGACGCACTCGCGCCAGAGCTGCAGCGGGTCGTACCAGCCGCCGATGCGGCCGCGGCTGCCCCAGATCACCAGGACCGGGCAGGTCAGGCGGAGCCGGTGCCCGGCCTCGGCAGGTCGCGGCGAGACCGCCCGGCTGTCCTCGGGCAGCGCGCGGCGCTGCCGCTCGCGCAGGCCGGCATGGGCGCGTAGGTAGTCCGCCACCGCGTCGGGATGGAAGGACCGCGTGCTCTCCCCCGGCGCATCGGCGAGGAACCACTCCGTGGGCGCGTGCGTGACCAGCGCCTCGGGCTTGGGATGCAGCTGTCCGAACCAGCAGCTCGGATAGCCGGACAGCGCGTACGCCATGTCGTCGCGGTTGACGTGCTCGGGGACCGGCACGATCTCCAGCGTCGCGACGCGGCGCACGCGCCCGGGCGCATCGAGCGCCATCCGGCACGCCACGTGGCCGCCCAGATCATGGCCGGCGACACCGAACCGGCCATGGCCCAGCCGGTGCATCAGTCCGAGCAGGTCGGCCGCCAGCATCGCCTCGCTGCGGCCCGGCGAGAGATCCGGGCAGATCAGGGTGAAGCGATCGGCGAGACGGGCGGCGACCGCGTGCCACATCGCGTGGGTCTGCGGCTGCCCGTGCAGCAGCAGCAGGGCCGGCCCGTTGCCGCCGATGCGCATCCTCAGCGGACCGCTCTCGTCGAGGGTGAAGCCATCGAAGAACATGACGTTCCATACGCCTGCCGGTCGGCAGGGATCGAGGCTCGCGTGCATCGACCGCCGAATCATGGCAGAGCAGCCGGTCACCGCTGCGGGGATGCGCATGGCCGGCCTGGATCCGGAGGACTGGAGCGCGCTGCGGGCGCTGGGTCACACCATGCTCGACGACATGTTCGACCGCCTGCAGGGCGTGGCCGCGGCACCGGTCTGGCGGCGCATGCCGGACGCGCTGCGGGCGGAGCTGCGGGCGCCCCTGCCGCGCGCGGGCACGCCCGCCGAGCAGGTGTACGCGTCGTTCCGACGGCTGGTGGAGCCGTACGGCGTCGGCAACACCCATCCGCGCTTCATGGGCTGGGTGCACGGCGGCGGCACCGCGGTCGGCATGCTCGCCGAGCTGCTGGCGGGCGGCCTGAACGCCAACCTCGGCGGCCGCGACCACGCGGCGATCGAGATCGAGCGCCAGGTGGTGCGCTGGGCGGCCGAGATGGTCGGCATGCCGTCCGAGGCCGGCGGCCTGCTGGTGACCGGCTCGTCGATGGCGAACATGATCGCGGTGCTGGTGGCGCGGCGTCAGGCCGCGGGGTCAGCCGTGCGCACGGCGGGCGTGGGCGGCCTCGGGCTGGTCGCCTACGCCGGCGGCAGCGCGCACGGCTCCTCCCCGCGTGCCCTCGATATGGCCGGGCTCGGCTCCGACGCGCGGCGCCGCATCCCCTGCGACGCCGACCACCGGATCAGCTTGGCGGCGCTGCGGGATGCGGTGCGCCAAGACCGTGCGGCCGGGCTGCGGCCGTTCCTGGTGGTTGGCACGGCCGGAACGGTGGATACCGGCGCGGTCGACGATCTCGCGGCCCTCGCCGGGTTCTGCCGCGAGCAGGGGCTGTGGTTCCACGTCGACGGCGCCTTCGCCGCGCTCGCCGCGCTGTCGCCGCGGCTGCGTGGACGGCTCGACGGCATCGCGCAGGCGGACAGCCTCGCGTTCGACTTCCACAAGTGGGCGCAGGTGCCGTACGACGCCGGCTGCGTGCTGGTGCGCGACGCGTCGCACCAGGCGGAAGCGTTCGCGCAGAGCCTCGCCTACCTGGCCGGCAGCGACCGCGGCGTCTCCGGCAACCGGCCGTGGCCGGCCGATCTCGGTCCGGACCTGTCGCGCGGCTTCCGCGCGCTCAAGGTGTGGATGACGCTGAAGACCTACGGCGCCGACCGCCTCGGCCGGATGGTGGAGTCGTGCTGCGACGTGGCGAGCCATCTCGCCGCGCGCATCGCCCGCGAGCCGGCGCTCGAGCTGCTGGCGCCGGTCAGCCTCAACATCGTCTGCTTCCGGCTGCGCCGGGAGGGCGTGGATCTCGACGCGCTGAACGCGGAGCTGGTGCTCGACCTGCACGAGGCGGCGATCGCGGTTCCCTCCACCACGATGATCGACGGCCGACGCGCGATACGCGCCGCCATCGTCAACCACCGCACCACGGCGGCGGACGTCGACGCGATGATCGACGGCCTGCTGCGTCTGTCCCAAGCGCGCGGAGCTCACGAGGACAAGGCAAGGAACGTTGCCCCTTGACCCCAGCCCTCAACGAATCGGGGTCTGGGGCCGCCGGCCCCAGTGGGTCAAGGGCAAAGCCCTTGCCTGCTCTTCACCACCTGCCAGAGCAAGTTCGACGGGCATCGGCTGCCTCAGGAGGCGATGAGCGTGCCGACCCGGTCCTGCTGCCGCAGCCAGGCCTGGCGCGCATCCTCGTCGAACAGCTCGGAGAGCTTCTGCATCATCGTGCCGCCCAGTTCCTCGGCGTCGGTGATGGTGACGGCGCGGCGGTAGTAGCGGGTGACGTCGTGGCCGATGCCGATCGCGATCAGCTCGATCACGTTGCGGCCCTCGATCTCGCGTATCACGTCGCGCAGGTGGCGTTCCAGGTAGGAGCCGGCGTTCACCGACAGCGTGCTGTCGTCGACCGGCGCGCCGTCGCTGATCACCATCAGGATGCGCCGGCTCTCGCGCCGTCCCAGCAGGCGTCGATAGGCCCAGAGCAGCGCCTCGCCGTCGATGTTCTCCTTGAGCAGCCCCTCGCGCAGCATCAGGCCCAGGTTGCGTCGCGCCCGCCGCCAGGGCGTGTCGGCGGACTTGTAGATGATGTGCCGCAGGTCGTTCAGCCGTCCCGGCTCGCGCGGCTTGCCCTCCGCCACCCAGCGCTCGCGGCTCTGGCCGCCCTTCCAGGCGCGCGTGGTGAAGCCGAGCACCTCCACCTTGACCGCGCAGCGCTCCAGGGTGCGGGCCAGGATGTCGCCGCACATCGCCGCGACCGTGATCGGTCGGCCGCGCATCGAGCCCGAGTTGTCGATCAGCAGCGTCACCACGGTGTCGCGGAAGTCGGTGTCGCGCTCGGTCTTGTACGACAGCGACAGCGTCGGGTTGACCACCACGCGCGCCAGGCGGCCGGCATCCAGGATGCCCTCCTCGAGGTCGAACTCCCAGGCCCGGGTCTGCTGCGCCATCAGCCGGCGCTGCAGCCGGTTGGCGAGCTTGCTGACCACGCCGTGCATGTTGAGCAGCTGCTGGTCGAGCTGCTGGCGCAGGCGGGAGAGCTCGTCGGCGTCGCACAGATCCTCCGCCGCCACCTCCTCGTCGAACTGCTTGATGAAGGCGCGGTAGCTCGGCGGCGCCGGCGGCTCGTGGCTGTCGCGCGAGGGCTGCGGCCCGCCCGGCCGGTCCTCGCCCTCCGCGGCACCCTCCTGGTCCTCGGACGGGTCCTCTTCCTGCTCGGTCCCGGTATGGGCGAACTCCGGCAGCGCGCTCGGCTGCTGCTCGCTGCCGTCGTCGCCCTGGCTGTCGTCGGGAGCCGGCGGCTGGTCGCCGGCCTGCTCCTCGCCCTGGTCGGACTGCGCGGAGTCCTCTTCCGGCTCCGCCTCGAGCTCCGCCTCCGCGAGGTCGTAGGCGGCCAGCAGGCGGCGCGCCGCGCGGGTGAAGGCGCCCTGGTCGTGCTGGCTGCGCACCAGCTCGTCCAGCGCCGCCTGCGCGTTGCTGCCCATCGCGTCGCGCCACTGCGACAGCACCCGGTGCGCCGTCCGCGGCGCCGGCGTGCCGGACATGCGCTCGCGCGCCAGCAGGCCGAGTGCGGCCGCGACCGGCAGCTGGTCCTTGCGGGTCATGCGGTCGTAGCCCGCCTGCTCGCACTCGTGCACCAGCCGCGCCTCGAGGTTGGCGGCGACGCCGGTCATGGTGCGGCTGCCGATCACCTCGATCCGCGCCTGCTCCAGCGCGTCGTAGACGTCGCGCGCGTCGCGCGTGCCGGGGGAGCGCGCGGCGTGCACCGCACTGTCGTGGTGGCGCAGCCGCAGCGCCGCGGCGTCGGCGGCACCGCGGACGCGCGCCACGTCGCCGCCGGAGAGGCTGCGCGCGGGCTGCGGCAGGCGTACCCGGTTGCCGACCACGGTGCCGGGACCAGCCTGGAAGGTCACCTGCACGTCGGCCTTGCCGCCGATCGCGCGTAACGCGCCGGCGGTGGCGCGTTTGAAGGCCTCGGCGCGCCCGTTGGGATCGCGTTCTGCCATTCAGCGCCGGCCGCTGGCCGGGCCCGGTGCCACCGTGGGGCCGAGGCCGGCGCCGAGCTCCTCGTTGAAGCAGCGCTGGTAGTACTCGGCGACGGTCCCCCGCTCGGCCTCGTCGCACTTGTTGAGGAAGGTGAGGCGGAAGGCGAAGCCGAGGTCGGAGAAGATCTGCGCGTTCTCCGCCCAGGTCAGCACCGTGCGCGGCGACATCACGGTGGAGATGTCGCCGTTGATGAAGCCCGCGCGCGTCAGGTCGGCCAACGCCACCATGCTCTCGACGCGGCGGCGCAGCGGGCCGTCCTTGCTGTCCCAGCCCATCTTGGCCAGCACGATCGCGGTCTCCTCGGCGTGCGGCAGGTAGTTCAGGGTGGTGACGATGTTCCAGCGGTCCATCTGGCCCTGGTTGATCTGCTGGGTGCCGTGGTACAGCCCGGTGGTGTCGCCGAGGCCGACGGTGTTGGCGGTGGCGAACAGGCGGAAGCCCGGATGCGGGCGGATCACCCGGTTCTGGTCGAGCAGGGTGAGGCGGCCCTCGACCTCCAGCACGCGCTGGATCACGAACATCACGTCCGGGCGGCCGGCGTCGTACTCGTCGAACACCAGGGCGCAGGCGTGCTGCAGCGCCCAGGGCAGCAGCCCCTCGCGGAACTCGGTGACCTGCTTGCCGT
>CAXTNB010000091.1:0-1466 GCA_964245385.1 uncultured Acetobacteraceae bacterium
GGACTGGAGATCGCCGCCACCTGCCGGCTGGCGGCGCTGGAAGCGTTCGAAGCGCCGCCCGGCTGGGCCGCCGCCGGGCTGTTCGGCCGCTGCGGCAGCGCGCTGTGGGGCTCGTTCAAGATACGCGAGGCCGCCACCGTCGGCGGCAATCTCTGCCTGGCGCTGCCGGCGGCGCCGATGGCGGCGCTGGCCGCGGCACTCGACGGCGAGTGCGTGATCTGGACCCCGGCCGGCGGCGAGCGCCGCCTGTCCGCCGCCCGTTTCGTCACCGACGCCGGCCGCAACGCCCTGGCCCCGGGCGAGCTGCTGCGCGCGATCCGCCTGCCGGCGTCGGCGCTGCGTCGGCGCTGCGCCTTCCGCCAGGCCTCCCTCACCCGCTTCGGCCGCTCGGCGGCGCTGGTGATCGGCACGCGGGACGCGGAGGATGGCTGCCTCCGCCTGACCGTCACCGCCGCCGTGCGCCGGCCGATCTGCCTGAAGTTCGAAGGGGCGCCCTCCGCCGCGACGCTCTCCGCCCGCCTCCGCGACGTCCTGACCGACGAGTGCCTGCATGACGACGTGCACGGCGCGCCCGACTGGAAGCGCCACATGGCGCGCCGGCTCGCCGAGGAGATCAGGCGCGAGCTTCGCGGGTGAGGTTCACGCTCAACGGCGCCCCCCGCGAGACCGCCGCGGCGCCCGGGCAGTGCCTGCGCACCCTGCTGCGGTCGCTCGGCTGCTTCGGCGTCAAGAAGGGCTGCGACAGCGGCGATTGCGGCGCCTGCACGGTGCTGCTCGACGGCCAGGCGCTGCATTCCTGCCTGATCCCGGCCTTCCGCGTCGCGGGACGCGCCGTCACCACCATCGAGGGGCTGTCCGGGAGCGGGCAGCTGCACCCGGTGCAGCGCGACTTCCTCGCCGCCGGCGCCTTCCAGTGCGGCTTCTGCACGCCGGGCATGATCGTGACCGTGTCCTGCCTGAGTGCGGCCGAGCGTGCGGATCCGGGGCAGGCCCTGAAGGGCAACATCTGTCGCTGCACCGGCTACCGCAGCATCGAGGACGCCGTGCAGGGCCGCGTGACGCCGCCGGCCGCCGTCGCGACCGACGTGCCGTGGGGACGCAACTCTGCCGCACCGGCCGGCGAGGCGGTGGTGCGGGGACAGGCGCGCTACGCCCTCGACGCGCCGCCGGACGGGATGCTGCACTGCCGCCTGCTGCGCGCGCCGCACGCGCACGCCCGCATCCTGCGCATCGACCGCGCGGCCGCCCTGGCGGTCCCAGGCGTGCGCTGCGTCCTGACCCACGAGGACGTGCCGCGACGCCGCTTCTCCACCGCGCGGCACGAGAATCCGCACGACGATCCCGCCGACACGCGTATGCTCGACGACGTCGTGCGCCATGTCGGCCAGCGCGGCGCGGCGGTGGTGGCGACCAGCGAGGCGTCGCGGTTCCAAAACTCGGTCGAGGTATTGGCGATCATCAGCTTG
>CAXTNB010000091.1:1476-8994 GCA_964245385.1 uncultured Acetobacteraceae bacterium
CGGTGCGCGGCTGCGCCGCACTCGCGGTCACGTACGAGATCCTGCCGGCGCTGCTCGACCCGGAGGCGGCAGCCGATCCGCAGGCGCCGCGGCTGCATGAGGGCGGCAACGTCGTCGCCGAGCTGCATGGCGGCATCGGCGACGCGCGGGCGGCGCTGGCCGCCGCGGCGGTGACGATCGACGCCACCTACCGCTCCCAGCGGGTGCAGCACGCGCACCTGGAGACGCACGCCGCGGTGGCCTGGATCGATCCCGCCGGCGTGCTGACGGTGCGGACGAGCACGCAGGTGCCGTTCCTGACCCGCGACGCGCTGTGCCGCCTGCTGGACCTGCCCCGCGCGCGCGTCCGCGTGCTGTGCGAACGGGTCGGCGGCGGCTTCGGCGGCAAGCAGGAGATGCTGGTCGAGGACGTCGCGGCGCTGGCGGCGCTGCGCACCGGTTGCCCGGTCGGGATCGAGTTCAGCCGCGAGGAGGCCTTCACCGGCGCCTTCACCCGCCACCCGATGCGCGTCCGGGTACGGCTGGGCGCCGCGCGAGACGGCCGGCTGACGGCGATGCTGATGGACGTGCTGTCCGACACCGGCGCCTACGGCAATCACGGGCCGGGCGTGCTGTTCCACGGCTGCGGCGAGGCGGTCGGGGTCTATGCCTGCGCCAACAAGTGGATCGACGGCGTCGCGGTCTACACCAATGCCCCGCCGGCGGGCGCGTTCCGCGGCTACGGCCTGAGCCAGACCAACTTCGCCATCGAATCCGCGATGGACGAGCTGGCCCGCGCGCTCGGCCTGGACCCGATCGAGCTGCGCGAGCGCAACGTCGTCCGCCCCGGCGATGCGATGGTCTCGTACGACAGCGCCGAGCACGACGTCGAATACGGCAGCTACGGCCTGGACCAGTGCCTGCGCCTGACCCGCGAGGCGCTATCGAGCGGCCGCGGCATCCCGCCGCCGTCGGGCGCCGGCTGGCGAACCGGGGTCGGCGTGGCGCTCGGCATGATCGACACCGTCCCGCCGCGCGGCCACCTGGCGCAGGCCGAGGTGGCACTCGATCCGGACGGCGGCTTCACGCTGCGCGTCGGCACCGCCGAGTTCGGCAACGGCACCAGCACGGTGCACGTGCAGTTCGCCTCCGCCGTGCTCGGCGTGCCGGAGACGCGGATCCGTCTGGTGCAGGCCGACACCGCGCGGCTCGGCTACGATACCGGCGCCTTCGGCAGCACCGGCACCGTGGTCGCCGGCCTGGCGACCGAGCGCGCCTGCCGGGCGCTCCGCGCCGAGCTGCTCGCCCTCGCGGCGGTCGTGCTGGAGGTGCCGGAAGCCGATCTGACGCTCGCCGGCGGCGCGCTGCGCGCCGGTGCGCGCTGCCTCGCCTTGTCCGACCTCGCGGCATCGGCGGCGGCGGCGGGACGGGTGCTGAGCGGCTCGGGCGAGTGCAGCGGCTCGCCGCGCTCGGTCGCCTTCAACGTGCAGGGCTTCCGGATCGCGGTGAACCTCGACACCGGCGAGCTCGTCATCCTGCAGAGCGTGCACGCGGCCGATGCCGGCAGGGTGATCAACCCCGCGCAATGTCGCGGGCAGGTCGAAGGCGGCGTGGCGCAGGCGATCGGTGCCGCGCTGATGGAGCAGGTGCTGATCGACGCCGACGGCGCCGTCGCCAACCCCTCCTTCCGCAGCTACCACGTGCCGCGCTTCGCCGACCTGCCGCGCACCGAGGTGCTGTTCGCCGACACGGTGGACCGGCTGGGACCGTTCGGCGCCAAGTCGATGAGCGAGAGCCCGTTCAACCCGGTGGCGGCGGCGCTGGGCAACGCCATCGCCGACGCCACCGGCCGGCGGCTGCGCGCGACCCCGTTCCGTCCCGACATCCTGCACGCGGCGCTCTCGACGGCGGACGGCTCACGCCGCTGAGATCGTCCGCCGACCGATCAACCGCCGACGCGGCGGTTCGACGCGGCCGACTACGGCGGATCGGGATGCTAGGCCGCCGGTTCCGCGCCCGCCGACGCCGCCTGCAGCACGGCGTCCTCGTGCCGGATGATGCGTCGTCCCAGCTTCAGGGCCAGGTAATACTCGTCCTCCCGCACGTGATGCGCGATGGCGTCGAGGATGATGACCGCGGACGCCGACGTCGTCGCCTCGCGGAACATCGCGATCAGGGTATCGAGTTCCGACAGGGCGACGGCGCGTTCCGCGTCCGTGCCGACATAGGCGTTCTGCAGGGCGTAGTAGATCCGGCGCGCGGGACTCCTGGCATCCTGGGGCGCCATGATCTGCTTGCCGAACAGGAACCGCGCGCGCGAGGCCAGCTCGATGCGGCTCCTGCTGCGGAACCGGATCGACGCGCCGTTGATCACCATCATCTCGCCTGGCTTGAGCTCCAGAACCAGATTCGCCATGTGCCCGCCCGCTCGCTTCCTCGCGCCCCTGAACGGCGCGAGATCAGCGTCGAGCATGACAGGCCGGACTTAATGCGGCGTAAAGATCCCTCCGGACGACGCTCGGAGATGATGACGCTCAGAGATATTGGGCCAGGCTGAGGGTCTTCATGTCCGCGATCAGGGTGTAGCTCGCGGTCAGCTGATTCTGCACCGCGACCTGCTGCGTACGGGTGGTCGTCGGATCGCTGTCCTTGGCGGCGCCGAGCTGGCTCTGCAGCGCGTCGTTCATGTCCGACAGGTTGCTGCTCGTGCTAGCGGCGGCGTCCTGCAGCGTGCCGACGGTGGCGGTGAGACCGGCCAGCCCCTGCGTGACGCTGCCCATCTGGCTCGAGGTGTCGGCGATCAGCGAATGGAAGCCGGCGCTGCCGCTGTCCGCCCCGGACAGCCCGGCCACGGTGGCGAGGCTGCGGATCAGGTCCCGTATCGCCGAGCCGGTGGTCGATGGACCGGCGGCACCTCCCTGGGTCGCGACGATCCCGGTGGCGGCGAACTGGTCCTGTCCGACCTGTACTTGCGGCACCAGTCCGCTCGCCACCTCGGCGGTGGTGGAGAGCTGCGCCGAGAACACGCTGTTGGCGGCGCTGTTGTCGGATGCGGCGGCCAACGTCGCGGCCTCGGTCGCCGCAGCACCCGCGGTGCCGACCTGGGACACCGCGCTCATGATGCTCGAGACCATGCTGCTGGACGCCAGGTCCGACGTGCCCACCGGCGCCTGATCCGAAGCGGTTCCGGCGAACACGTAGCTGTCGCCGCTCTGCGTGTTGAGCAGCGAGGTGAGCTCCGTCAGCTGCTGGCTCGCCTGCGTCGATGCGGCCGAGACCGCACTCGTCGAGACGTTGCCTTGCAGGCTGAGCAGGGTGCTCTGCAGGCTGTCGGCGATCGAGCTGATGCTGGTCAGGGCGGTCTGCGTCGCCGTCAGCTTGGTCTGGGTCTGGGTGACGTTGGCCTGCCAGGCGGTGGTGGCGCTGATCTGCGGTTCCAGGCTGATCGCCTCGTAGGCCTGATCGCCGAGCCCGGCATAGCTGTCGGACTCGACGCCGCTGCTCAGCTCGGCGGTCAGCGTGTCGTTCTGCGCGCTGAGCTTGTCGACGCCGCGCAGCAGCGTCGTCATCGTCCCCAGGCTGCCTATGGCTCCCGACATGGTGCTCTGCCTCAGGTGGTGATGTCGGTGAGCAGGTCGCTGAACATGGTCTCGATCGCCGAGACCACCTTGGCGTTCGCCTCGTACGCGTTCTGCAACGCGACGACATTGGCCATCTGGTCATCCACCGACACGCCGGAGCTGCTGGTGAGGTTGCCCTGCAGCGTGGTCTGGATGTCCGTCTGCGTCGTCTGCTGCGTCGTCGCGTCGGAAATCGTCTGCGCCTGGCTGGCGGTGAGCGTGGTCGCGAGCGTCACCAGATCGCCGCTTCCGGCGTAGGGAGCCGAGAGGGTGCCGGTGGCGCCGAGGCCGGTGCTCGCCACCGCGGGTTGCGGCACGCCCGTCGCGATCTCGGTGCCGAGCGTGTTGGTCAGCACGCGAGAGATCAGCGTGGTGAAGCCGACCGGTCCGCCGCTCGGGTTCGGGGTGAACGCGGAGGCACCGGTGGTGACCGCCCCCGCGACGGGCGTCGCACCGGGAGTAGGATCCTGTATCGCCGTGGTGCCGTCGCGAACCAGTGCCGGGTTGGCGACGACCGCGGGATTGACCTGTATGTCGCCGGAGAAGCCGAGCTGGCCGGTGGGCGGCGCCGTGGTCGGATCGTTGCCGGGCTGGTTGCCGGCGGCGTCCGTGAACAGGGTCAGGCCCTGGGCGGAGAAACGGCTCGCCAGCGTCGAGGAGAAGCCGTCGAGCTCGGCCTGCATCGTCGGCAGCGTCGTGTCGCGCAGCGTGATGTTGGCGCCCAGCGTGCCACCGGTCAGCGACGTGGTGACGTCGGTGCCGTCCAGCTCGATTGCCGGGATCGAGCCAGGATAGGCGTCGTCCACCCCGATGGTCGCGTCCTGGGTCGAGAGCGGGCCGGAACTCGCGTGGGTCGGCAGCGAGAGGCCGTTGGCGGTGCTGACCAGCATGTCCCCGGAGGCGGTCTCGGTGAACTTCACGCTCAGCGAGCTCGAGAGGGTGGTCATGGCCGCGTTGCGCTGGTTCTCGAGGTCGGCGGTATCCTCTCCCATGCTCTGAAGCTGCATGATCTGCGTGGACAGCGCACCGATCGTGTTCAGACCGGCATTGATCTGATCGACTTCCGACGGGATCGCCTGCTGCGCGTCCTGGCGCTGGGTCTGGTAGGTGTCCGACAGGGTCTGTATCGAGGCGGCGAGGTCGCTCGCGCTGCTCACCACGCTCTGCTGCTGCACCGTGCTCGACGGGTCGGCATCCAGCGCGGTGAAACTGTTCTGCAGGTTGCCGAGATTATCCGCCAGCGTATCGCTCGCCGATGGGTCGGCACTGGTCGAACCTTGCACGCTGCTGATCGCGCTCAGGGCGTTCGTGGTCACGCCGAGCCCTGCCACGGTCGCGTTCTGAGCATAGAGGCTGTTCTGCAGCGTGTCGTTCACCGCGAGCGTCGTCAGCTGGATCGAGACGCCGCTGCCCTGCCCTCCCGCATCGCGCGACGCGACGTTGGCGACCTCGGTCAGGTAGCCCGGCGCGCTGGCGTTGGCGACGTTCTGCGACGCGACGCCGAGCTCGTACTGCACGGCGCTCAGGCCGCTCGAGGCGATGGAGAGGGACGTGTTCAGGCTCAGGCTCATTACATCAGCCGCCTCACGTACGGGTACAGGAAGGCACTCGTCGCGATCCTGCTCCCGTCATGATTAACGTCCGGTAAATGCTACTGCTTCATCGCCAGCGCGGTCTGCAGCATGTCGTTGGCCGTGGTCACCACCTTCGCGCTGGCGCCGTAGGCCTGCTGTGCCACGATCAGCTTGGTCAGGTCGGTGTCGAGGTTGGTGGTCGAGCCCTCGACCGACTGGGTCTCGAAGCTGCCGGCGCCGTTGGTGCCGGCCATCTGCATGCTGGCCGGACCGGATCCGACCGTCGCCGTGTAGGCCTGGCCATCCTGGGCCTGCAGGGCGTCGGCGTCGCCGAAGGTGGCCAGCGGCACCTTGGCGATCAGCTGCGACTGGCCGTTGTCGAACTGGGCGACGATCGAGCCGTCCGTCTGGGTGGTGAAGCCGGTGAAGTTCCCGCTCGCGGTGCCGTCCTGGGTCGACGTGCCGGCATTGAACACCGCGCCGCTCGCCGTGTTCATGGTCGTGCCGGAGGCGGCGATGCCGATCGTGCCGAGATTGAGGTTGATCGAGTTGGTGTCCGAGCCGACCGCGCCGATCGCGAAGCTCGCCTCGGATCCGGCCGTCGAGTTGGTGTTTCCGTTCGCGTCGGTGATCGACTGCAGGGTGCCGTCGGTATTGAAGGTGACCGTCGCCGTGGGAGCCGTGGCGCCGCTGGTGCCCGACACGCTCAGCGTATAGGTGCCTCCGGTCGCGGCGACACCGCCGGCGGCGGCGGTGGGGCCCGCGGTCTGGGTCCAGGTCAGGCCGAGCGTATGCGCGGCACCGGCGCTGTCATAGACGGTCTGGGTGGAGGTTTGCGCAGGACCGGTCGCCGGGGCGACCAGCGACGGGTCGCCGGCGAGCGTCGGCGACATCGTCACGTTGGCGGTCGCGGTCGGATCGAACTTGACGTCGTTGACGTTGATCGGCTGTAGCTTGCTGGTGTCGAGCTGGCCGGTGCTCGGATCGACCATGTAGCCGTCGAGATACTCGCCGGCGCTGTTGACCAGGTAGCCGTTGCGATCGCTCGAGAAGTCGCCGGCGCGCGTGTAGTACTGCGTGGCGCTGAACGAGGGAGTGGTCGCGGTGGACACGCCGCTGACTTCGTTGACCGCGAAGAACCCGTTGCCGTTCACGGCCAGCGCCGCATTGGCGGTACTGGCGGTGATGGCACCCGCAGCCTGGTTGGAGTACTGGGTGCTGGCGATTACGGTGCTGGACTGTCCCTCCAGCGCGCCGGACGCCTCCACATAATCCGAGAAGCTGGTGTCGACCGCCTTGTAGCCGACCGTCTGGCTGTTGGATATGTTGTTGCTTATGTTGCTGAAGGCGACCGATTGTGCGGTGAGGCCACTCACCGCCGTGTTCATCGCGCTGAAGATCGACATGGTGCTGCTCCTTGATCGTTGCGGATCGTCTGGCTCCGAGAGAGCAGGAAGCGTGCCAAGGTCCTGAGCCTGGGATCCGGCGGTTTTCGGCCACGTCGGGCAGGTCAGTTCGTGCCGCCCGGCAGTTTGTGCCCGGCACCACCTGTCATCAGCGGCGCGCCTGGCGAGCCGCAGCGACCTCGCAGGGTCGCCGGAGACAGCAGAGGAAATGGCCCGGGCCTTGCATGTTGCGTATCCGTCATGAGCAACTCGGTCAGAACATCGATCTCCACCAGCTGGGCCACGGCATCCCAGGCGTCGCGGACGCAGGGCGTGACGGATCACGACCTGCCGGTCGCGGGCGGGATCGCGTCGAGGTCGGCCGGGGGAAGTTTTCAGGCAGCACTCGATGATGCCGCCGCCGCGAATTCACCAATTGGAAACGATTTCGACCTATCACAGCAGACTGCGCCGGGCTCGGCCGTGGATCAGACTCTGCCGCTTCGGCCATCGGCGTCCGCGACGATGATGGTAGGCGGAGTCGGGCCCAGGGTGACGACGCGCATCGGCGAGGCTGTTGGAAATCAGATGGTGTCGAAACGACAGCCGATCGCGGACACGGCCTCCACCGCGAGCGGCGCGAGCCGGACACGGCCTGCGTGCGGCGCGACCGCGGTCTCGACGCAGGCGCCGACGCCGCGGGACCTGCGTCCTGTTCCGCCTCAGGCGGCGAGGATGCCGGCCGGCACGCCGGGCGCACCGGATCCTGCCGGATCATCGGCCCAGCAGTCCGAGATCGCGGCCGACCATGCGCCACGGGCCCCGGCCGCTGCCACGGCTCCAGGGTCGACGCTCGCCACCACGCGTCCGGGGCGTTCGAAGGATGCGGCCCCGGGGGCCGACGCGGCCGGCGCTGCGACCGACCCGGCAGCCGGATCCACCCCCGACGCCGCGCTGTCC
>CAXTNB010000092.1:0-3995 GCA_964245385.1 uncultured Acetobacteraceae bacterium
GGCGCTGTCGCGCCGGCACCGCACGTGGGGGCGGGTGCACCGGATGCGCATCCGGCACTATCTCGGCGCCGTCCCCCTGGTCGGCCGGCGCTACCGGTTCGGCAGCTACCCGTCGCCCGGCGGCAACGACACGCTCGACAAGACCGGCCACGGCCCGGTGCGCGGCGTGCACGAGGTCAGCTACGGCGCCTCGGCGCGCTTCCTGTCGGACATGGCCGATCCCGACGCGAGCCGCGTGGTGCTGCTGGGCGGCCAGGATGGCTGGCTCGGCAGCGACACGTTCCACGACCAGGTCACGCTGTGGCGGCGCGGCGAGACCCTCTGCCTGCCGCTACGGGCGGAGACGGCGCGCGGCTGGCCGCACCACCTGGTGCTCGACTCTGCCTGACCTCTCGCCCGCGCTGAAGCTCTGGGCCGCGCGACGCAGGCGGGCGCTCGAGGCGCAGGATGCGGCGGCCGCGCAGCGTCGCACCCTGGCGCGGCTGCTGCGTCGCGGCGCGCGCAGCGCGTTCGGCAGGGCGCACGACTTCGCCGCGATCCGCAGCGTGGCCTCGTATCAGCGCCGGGTCGGGCTGCGCGGCTACGAGGCGTTCTGGCAGGAGTGGTGGAGCGCCGGCTTCCCCGAGATCGGCGGCGTCACCTGGCCGGGACCGATCCGCTTCTTCGCGCACAGCTCCGGCACCACGACCGCCACCACCAAGCGCATCCCGCTCAGCCCGGCGATGCTGCGCAGCAACCGCCTCGCGGCACTCGACGTGCTGGCGTGGCACTTCGCCGCGCGACCGGACAGCCGCCTGCCGGGCGGCAAGAACGTGTTCCTGGCCGGCTCCGCGGCGCTGCAGCAGCTGGCGCCGGGGATACGGGCCGGCGACCTGTCCGGCGTGGTCGCCGGCCGCAGCCCATGGTGGGCGCGCGGCCGCGCCCTGCCGCCGCCGGCGATCTCCCGCCTGACCGACTGGCGCGAGAAGATGGCGCGGCTGGCGCCGCTGGCGCTGGCGGCCGACGTCACCAGCGTGTCCGGCACCGCGAGCTGGATGCTGCTGTTCTTCGAGGCCGCCGCGTCGCTGCGACCGCCGGGTGCGACGCTCGCCGAGCTGTTCCCGTCGCTGGAGCTGCTGGTGCATGGCGGCGTCGGCTTCGCGCCGTACCGGCCGCGCTTCGCCGAGTGGCTGCAGGGCAGCGGCGCCGTGACCCGGGAGGTGTACGCGGCGAGCGAGGGGTTCATCGCCGTGGCCGACCGCGGCGACGGCGAGGGCCTGCGCCTGCTGCTCGACCGCGGCCTGTTCTTCGAGTTCGTGCGCCCCGCCGAGCTCGGCGCCGCGGCACCGCAACGTCGCTGGATCGCCGACGCCGCGCTGGACGTCGAGTACGCGCTGGTGCTGACCAGCAACGCCGGGCTGTGGTCGTACGTGCTCGGCGACACGGTGCGGCTGGTGTCGCGCGATCCGCCGCGCCTGCTGGTGACCGGGCGCACCGCCTGGTCGCTGTCGGTCGCGGGCGAGCACCTCGTCAGCGCCGAGCTCGACGCCGCGCTCGCCGAGGCCGCCGCGGCATCCGGCCGCAGCGTGGTCGAGTACAGCGTGGCGCCGGTGCCACCGGACGCAGGCGACGGCCGCGGCGGCCACCTGTTCGCGGTGGAGCTGGACGGCGCCGCCGATGCCGCCCGCTTCACCGAGGCCCTCGATGCGGCGCTGAGGCATCGCAACGACGACTACGCCGCGCATCGCGGCGACGGCTACGGCCTGCGCGATCCGGACGTGCGCCTGCTCGCGCCGGGCAGCTTCGCCCGCTGGATGGAGGCGCGCGGCAGGCTCGGCGGCCAGAACAAGGTGCCGCGCGTGGTCGCCGGGCCGGAGGCGCTGGCGGACCTGATCGAGCCGACTGGCATGCGCGCGTCCTGAGCGGCGCGCGCGGCCGGCCGCGGCGCGGCGTCTCAGCCGGTGGCCACGACCCGCGGCAGCGACCGCTCCGACGACGGCTCCGGCGACCGGCCGTCGACGGCCTCGCTCTCCTGCTCGCCGGAGACGTCGAGGCAGGTCGCGACCGCCTCGGCGAGGCTGCTGACGTAGAAGTCGGCGCCGACATGCCGGCGCATCTCCTGGTCGGCCGCGGACTCGTAGTCGACCGGCCACAGGCCGACCATGAGCAGCGCGCCCGGAAGACGTTCGCGCAGCCGCCGCAGCAGGTAGCGCAGCCGCACCGGGTTGCCGCTGAGCTCGAGGTAGCAGAGGCAGACCATGGCGATCCCGGTCGGATCCAGGCCCTGGATCTCCGCACCGGAGGCCCGCGCCGAGGTGGCGACGGTGGCGCCGAGCCCGTGCTTGCCCAGCAGCTGCGCCAGCATCCGCGAGGCCGTCTCGTCCAGCGGCCCGCGCCCGGCCAGGCAGAGCACCGGGGCGTCGTTCTGCCACGCCGCCGGACGCCCGGCGTGCGAGGGAGCCGACCCCTCCGGCGGCGGCGTGATCGGCGTCTGGCGGTCGTCGCGCTGCGTGCCGGCCAGCTCCTCGTCCTTGCCGCCCGGCGCCGGATCGACGTCGTCGTAGCCTTCCAGATCCTGCACCAGGTCCTGGATGGTGGCGTTGATCTGGGTGATGCGATCCGGCGGCAGGGCGCCGCGCTGGATGTCGGCGGCGGCGAGCTTCAGGCCCTTCAGCACGATGTCGTCGTAGTACGACGACAGCGAGCGCAGCCGCAGCAGCCCCTCGGCCTGACGCAGCACCTCGTCGTCGTCGCCGGCCAGCATGCGCTGGTAGAAGCTCTCGATCGGCGTCAGCGCCGGCCGGTCGCCCAGGATGATGTCGAGGAACTCGAGGTGCTCGACGTGCCGGCCGAGCACGACGAGGCACAGCGTCAGCGGCGTCGACAGGATCAGGCCGATCGGCCCCCAGATCCAGCTCCAGAAGATCGCCACCACGATCACCGCCACCGGCGACAGGCCGGTCGAGTGCCCGTACACCAGCGGCTCCACCACCTGTCCCATCACGCCCTCGGTGACCAGGAACAGGCCGGCGGTCCAGCCCATCATGGTCCAGCCCGGATCGACCGCGGCGGCGAGTGCCACCGGCAGCACGGCGGCGATGATCGCCCCGACATAGGGGACGAAACGCAGCAGCGCCCCGAGCACGCCCCACAGGGTCGGGTTGGGCACCCCGATGATCGAGAGCCCGATGCCGATCAGCAGGCCGAACGAGCCGTTGATGCCGAGCTGGGTCAGGAAGTAGCGCGCGAGGCGGCTGCCCGCCTCGTCCAGGGCGGCGGTGGTGCGCAGCAGGTCGTTCGAGCCGAACAGCCGGATCAGGCGGTCGCGCAGGTCGGCGTGCTGCAGCAGGATGAAGATCGACACGACGAAGACGATGCCGACGGTTTCCAGCGGACCCAGCGCCGGTCCCACCACCTGCTGCAGCAGCTGCAGCGGCGTCGAGGGCGGCTCCTGGATGACCACCGGCGTGGCCTTCGGTTCGCCCGACGGTCCGGCGGTGCTGCGCGCGGGGCCGCTGCCGCCGGCGCGCGTCACGTGTCCGAACCGCGCGGTGAGCTGTCGCAGCTCATCGTCGGCGAAGCCGCGCACCGAGCCCAGCTTGCTCTGCACCGTGCTCTGGTAGCGCGGTAGGTCCTGCGCCAGGGAGGCGAGCTGGGTGCCGATCAACCCGCCCAGCATCAGGATCACTCCGAGAGCCGCCGCGACCGCGAGCAGCACCGCCGGGATCTTGGGCAGGCGGAGGCGTCGCAGCAGCGCCACCAGGGGCGCGAGCAGGAAGCTCAGCAGCACCGCCAGCGTGATCGGGATGAGCACCTCGCGGCCCAGGTAGAGGGCCACGACCACGACGACGCCGACGGCGAGGCCGAGCAGCTTCTCCGATCGCGGCGCTTCCGCCGCCGGCACGCGTGCGCGCGGTGGCGGAACCTGTGGAAAATTGCGTTGTGCCATGATGGTTCCGGACGCGGGGCCGCCAGCCCGCCATCATGCCACAGAACGGCTGGCCTAAGCGAAGCCT
>CAXTNB010000092.1:4005-6370 GCA_964245385.1 uncultured Acetobacteraceae bacterium
GCGCCGCAGATCCTCGCCCCGGGCGTGGCGATGCGTCGGTCCGTGGGACCGCGCCGGGCGGCGCGGCCCCGCAGGATCAATCCTCCTTGGGTGCGGCCTTCGCCGCCTTCTCGCCGAGCGCGCTGGCGTACTCGTCGGCCTTGTAGATCTCCGCCACCATCGCCTTCAGCTTGCCGGCGTGCGCCTTCATGCCGAGCGCTTCCGCGTAGGCGGCGGCCGAGCCGAAGCCGGCGATGCCGTAGTGGCACATGCGCTGGTACTGCGCGACGACGAGGATGTCGAGCAGGTCGCCCTCCGGCGGCGCCTCCTTGACGGTGTGCTTGAGGGCCTCGGCGACCAGGCCTTCCATGCCCTTGCAATGCTCCTTCTCGACCTCGTCATCCACCTCTTCCAGCAGCGCCTTCAGGGCGGCGGTGTGCTTGACGATGCCCTGCGAGGAGGCGGTGAGCGTCTGCTTGAGCTTCGGATCGTGAACCTTCGTCACCATCGTCTCGACCGCCTTGGTCATCTGGTCGTTCGCCGACCAGAGATCCTTGATCTCGTCGGCGTAAATCGCCTTCAGGCTCTCGGGAGCTGACATGGGCCTACCTTTCGTTGCGATTCCGTGAGCAGGGCAGCCTGTCTCAGGCTGACGCTCTTCATGGCTGCGGCTGATCAGCGAGACCGTCATGGGGGCCTGCAGCCGGCCCGGAGGGAAGCCTGTATGGCCAGACAGGTCAAGGCTGCCCGACGAAGACGTGCGCGCAGGCAGGCAAATCTCGCGCTCCGCACGAAGCCGGGCCGCCTCCCCGCGTTGCAGAGCCGCGGCAACTTCGGCGAGTGGCGGGAAGCGGTCGCGGCGCACGGCCCGCGGATGCAGGCGTGCGGGTGCGGACGGGGACGGACAAGCCGCGCGCGACGCGGCAGCGCGGTACTTGGTCTAGTGCAGCCGGCATACTTGACTGGTGCAGCTGCATTACAGTCCAGGAGCTGGATCTTATTGCGATGAAAAGCAAAACCATTCGGAACTTGCAGGCGCATTTAAGATTAAGCTCGTAGCCAGACCAGGCTGCGCAGACCAGCCCGCCCAGATTGGCCTGCCCCAATTCACCTGCACAGCGCGGGTCTCCGCAACGGGAAGATGAATTTCGATGGACAGCGAGCGCACGAGCGGTTTCGGCGACGAGATCCGGCTCGACCACGCGAGCGGTCGGCGGCGCCGGGCACGCTGTGCGCGAGACGTTGCAGGATTGACCCTGAAACGGAGGCCCGACCCATGCCCGTAGAACATCTCAGCGCATCGGCAGGCAGCGAGCCGAACACGATGCGCCAGGAAGAGATCAGGATACCGCTGCACCAGGAAGAGGTCGTGGTCTCACGCCTCAAGCGCGAGCAGGCCGTGGTGCGCGTCGCGACGCAGACCCGAAGCCGCGAGCAACAGGTCGACGCCGAACTGGCGCACGAGCGGGTGGAGATCGAGCGCGTTCCCTTCGGCCACGTCGTCGACGCGGTACCTCCGGTTCGCGAGGAAGGCGACGTCACCGTCATGCCGGTGGTCGAGGAAATCCTGGTGGTCGAGCGCAAGCTCGTCCTGAAGGAGGAGGTGCGCATCCGCCGCATCCGAAGCACCGAGCGGTATCATGAGACCGTCACGCTCCGCGAGCAGGAGGCGGTCGTCACGCGCACACCGATCGAGGCGCCGGGCCACGGCGTCGCGGCGCCGCCGAGCGCCACCGAAACCATCACCAAACCATAGGACATCATCGAAATGACCATCGAAACCATCGTCGCCGTCTACGATACCGCGGCCCACGCCGACCTCGCCGTGAATGACCTGAAGGCCGCGAACGTCCCTGCCGACGCCATCTCGGTGCACGGCGCCGCCAGCACCGGCACCGCCGGCACGGCCGCCGCGCCGCGCGAGCAGGGCTTCTGGGGCAGCCTGTTCGGGGGTCAGCCCGACCACGACACCAGCGTCTACGAGCGCAGCGTGCAGGGCGGTTCCACCGTCGTGACGGTCAAGGCGCCCGAGGAGCACGTGGCGAGCGTCTCGCGCATCCTGGAGGCGCACAATCCGATCGACATCGAGGACCGTGCGGCCAGCTACGGCACCGCCACCGGCACCACCACGACCCGCGAGACGGTCGGCACCGCCGCCCCCGCGGTGCAGCCGGCCGCCGCCGTCGGCGGCGAGCAGGCGATCGCGCTCTCCGAGGAGCAGCTCGTCGTCGGCAAGCGTCTGGTGGATCGCGGCACCACGCGGGTCCGTCGCTTCGTCGTCGAGACACCGGTCGAGCAGGACGTGACGCTGCGTTCGGAGCACGTCTCGGTGCAGCGCCGTCCCGCCGCCGCCGGCGTCGACGCCGCCGCGTTCACCGATCGGGTG
>CAXTNB010000092.1:6380-6715 GCA_964245385.1 uncultured Acetobacteraceae bacterium
TCCACGACACCGTGCGTCGCGAGGACGTCGAGATCGTCAAGGACGCGGCCACCACCGGCACCGGCACGACCGCCGCGCCGCTGACCCCGGCCGCCGGCTCGAAGATCTGACTTCCGGCATCCTGTCCGAGGTGCATCGCACCGCGGGCAGGATGAGGATCACCCGGCGCGGGGGCACCGCGACGCCCCCGGTCGGTTCACGCCGCGCAGGTCGGGTCGCTACCGCGACCGGCGGCTCGCGCGCGGTGCAGCGACGAGTGCTGGTCCGCCGACAGCGGGTCGCGCCGGCCAGCCTTTCGATCTGCACCGGCCTGCGGGTCGCGCAGACACCAATCA
>CAXTNB010000092.1:6725-7560 GCA_964245385.1 uncultured Acetobacteraceae bacterium
AAGGACACGTACGATGAAGACCACGCCTATCGTTTTCGCCACGCTGCTGCGGGCGACGGCAGCCTCGGCGCAGCCCGCGACCGCTCCTTCCAGCCCGAACTCCCCCCCGGGCGCCACCTCGAACGCGCCGCAGGCCGGGGTCAACCCGAGCACCGGGACCACGCCGAGCACGAGCATGTCGGATCGCAACAGCGGCACGGCGGCCGCGAGCGGTGACCGCAACCAAGCCGTCACCACGACGAGCAGCAATGCGCCGCAGCCGGCGAAGGGCGCCAACTCGTTCAGCCGCGGCGAGGCGAGGCGTCGCATCCAGAGCGAGGGCTTCCAGAAGGTCGTCAACCTGCACAAGGACAGCGGCGGCGTGTGGCGCGGCAAGGGCACCAAGGACGGCCAGCAGGTTGCCGTATGGCTCGACTACAAGGGCAACGTGGGCCAGGCGCAGTAGCCGTCCCGACCAGCCCCGCCCGTCCGCCCCATCTGTCCGCGTCGGCAGAACACCAGCAGCATCAGGAGGCCACCATGGCCATGCGCACCTTCACCCATCTCTATGACGACTACGACGACGCCCGGCAGACGGTCGAGGCGCTGGAGGCGGCGGGCATCCCGCACACCGACATCAGCATCGTCTCCAACAATGCCGACCAGCGCGTGACCGCCGGCTCCGCCGCCGGCGCAGTCGACGAGACGCGGGCCGGCACGGGCGCGTCCACGGGCACCCTGATCGGCGGCGGCGTCGGCCTGCTGACCGGCCTCGGCCTGCTGGCGATCCCGGGCGTCGGTCCCGTGGTGGCCGCCGGCTGGCTGATCGCCACCCTGACCGGCGCGGGCATCGGAG
>CAXTNB010000092.1:7570-8946 GCA_964245385.1 uncultured Acetobacteraceae bacterium
ACGTCGCTGACGGCGCTCCTGGCGGGCGGCGGCCTGCTCGGCTCCCTGGTGCATGCCGGCGTTCCCGAGGACCAGGCGCACACCTACACCGAGGGCGTCCGCCGCGGCGGCAGCCTGGTCACGGTTCGCGGCGACGAGAGCCAGGCCAGCCGCATCCAGGCGGTGCTGGACGGGCGCACCGCGTCGGCCGTCGACATCGACGCGCGACGCACCGCCTATCGGACCGATGGCTGGGAGCGGTTCGAGGAGACCGCGCCGCACTACACCGCCGATCAGGTCGCGGCCGAGCGCGGCCGCGTCCAGGTGCTGAAGACGACGACGAACTGAGGCCCGCCTCCAGGTGGACGACTGAGCCACCTGGAGCGGGAACAACGGCACGGAGGCTTGCATGAGCGAGAAGAGCACGACGGACACCATCGCCGAGGGTGCCGCAGGCCTCCAGGCCGCCGGCGACGCCGCACGCCAGGTCGCAGGGCAAGCCAGGCAGGCCGGCACCGACGCGGCGGGTCAGGCGCAGGAACTGGCGCACGAGGCACGGGGCCGCGGCGCCTCCCTGGTCGGGGCGGTGGGCGAGCGGGTCCAGGACGCGGCAGAGAGCGGCAAGAGCTCGCTCGCGGACCAGATCGAGGACGTGGCACAGGCGGTGCACCGTTCCGGCACCCAGCTGGAAGGACACCAGGACTGGGCGGCACATCTGGTCGAGCGCGGCGCCGCCGAGCTCAGCACGCTGGCGACGACGCTGCGCAGCAACGACCTGCGCGGCCTGATGGGCGGCCTGCAGGACCTCGCCCAGCGGCAGCCGGCGCTGTTCGCCGGCGCGTCCCTGGCAGCCGGGTTCGCCCTGGCCCGGGTCGGCCGTATCGCGGTCGCCGGCGCCTCCAAGGACGACCTGCCGAAGATGCCGGAGGTGCAGCTTGGACAATAACGCGCACGGCGACGGCTACGGCCTGGGCACGATCCTCGGCAGCATCGTCCACGAGCTGCAGGGCCTGATCCGCGGCGAGCTCCGGCTCGCGCGCGCCGAGCTGGACCAGAAGCTTCACACCATCATCATCGCCGCGATCTTCCTGCTCGGCGGCGCCCTGCTCGCCTTCGCCGGGCTGGTGGTGTTCCTGCAGGGGATCGCGGCGGCGCTGGCCCTGGTCCTGCCGACCTGGGCGGCCTCGCTGCTCGTGGGCGTCCTGATCGTGGCCGTCGGCGGGATCTTCGCCTGGTCGGCGCTGCGCCGGTTCTCGCTGAAGACCCTGAACCCGGAGCGGATGACGGCCAGCCTGCGCAAGGACGCGAACGTCTTGAGGGAGCACATCTGATGTCGCAGCCACTATCCGAGACCGGCCGCATCGAGCAGGATCTCGACCAGACCCGGTCGCGCCTCG
>CAXTNB010000093.1:0-4543 GCA_964245385.1 uncultured Acetobacteraceae bacterium
GAGCGGACGCGGTCGTCGGCGGCGGCGGCATGCGCGACGTCGTGGGCCGCGGCGGCAACATGCTCGTGGTAGCCGGCACCGGCACGTCCGACGTCCGAACCGGAAACGGCGCCAGCCTGGTGTTCGCGGGCTCGGGGAACCTCTCCCTGGTGGGTGGCACGGGTTCGATGCAGGTCGTCGCGGGTTCCGGCGCGGCGACGATCACCGAGGGCACGGGAGCCACCACCCTGCAGGTGGTCGACGGTGCTGCCGGCGGCGCCGAGATCATAGACGGCTTCCGGCCGGGCACCGACGCGGTCGACCTGTTCGGATATCAACCGTCGCAGCAATCGATATCGGTCGCCGGCGGCTCTACCGTGATCTCGCTCACGGACGGAACCAGGATCACTCTCGCGGGAGTGCAGGATTACGGACGCAGCGTGTTCGGCTGACGCCGCCGGGGCGGCTCAGTCCGCGGCGAGCCGTCGCAGCCGCGCCACGGCGCCCGGAAGGCCGCGCACCTGCAGCACCCGCCCGGCCTCGTCGTACTGTTCCGACAGCACCCGCGCGCTCTCATACACCTCGCCGATCAGGCCTTGTTTCGCATAGGGCAGCACCAGCACGTCCTCCACCATCGCCGCCTCGAAGAACGCGATGATGGTGTCGCGCAACTTGCTCACGTCCTCGGGCACCTGAGCGGAGAGCAGGATCGCCTCTGGATGCTTCGCCGCGAGGGCAGCACGCCCGGCGGCGTCCAGCCGGTCCAGCTTGTTCAGCACCAGGCGGGACGGCACCGCGTCCGCGCCGATCTCGCGCAGCACGCTGCGGCTCACCTCCAGCTGCGCCTCGTGGGTCGGGTCCGACGCGTCGACCACGAACAGCAGCAGCGAGGCCTCCAGCGCCTCCGCCAGGGTGGAGCGGAACGACGCGACCAGGTCGTGCGGCAGCTGCTTGATGAAGCCGACCGTGTCGGAGACCAGCACCCGCGGCCGGGTCTCCGGCTGCAGAACACGGACGGTGGTGTCGAGGGTGGCGAACAGCTTGTCCTGCACCAGCACCTGGCTGCCGGTGAGGGCCCGCATCAGGGATGACTTGCCCGCGTTGGTGTAGCCCACCAGCGCCACCCGCAGCTGGTCGCGACGGGCGGAGCGTCGCTGGTCGCCGTCGCGCTGCACCGCTTCCAGCTGGTCCTTCAGCTCCGACACCCGGTCGCGTATCTTGCGGCGATCGAGCGCCAGGGTGGTTTCGCCGGCGCCCGGACCTTGCTGACGACCACCGCCGGCAGAGGACTCCCGCAGCCGCGGGGCGACGTATTTCAGCCGCGCCATCTCCACCTGCAGCTTGGCCTCGCGGGTGTTGGCGTGGCGGTGGAAGATCTCGACGATGACCCCGGTGCGGTCCAGCACCTGGGCGCTGGTGGCTCGCTCCAGGTTGCGGATCTGGCTCGGCGAGAGCTCATGATCGACGATGACGAACTCGGGCCTGCGGGCGGCTTGCGGATCGGGCTGGCTCGTGGCCACGGTCTCTGCTGGCCCCTCGAACCGCTGCCGGGCCTTGGATCTCGTCGGCGGCGCCATCGAGCCGACCACGCCGGTGCCGCCGGTCAGCGCCGCCAGCTCCGCCAGCTTGCCGCTGCCCAGCAGCGAGCCGGCGCCGGTGCCCTCGCGCCTCTGCGACACCGTGCCGACCACCTCGTAGCCCAGCGTCCTGACCAGGCGCCCCAGCTCCTCGAGGCTCGCTTCGTGCGCGACGTCATCGACGTCCGGCGTCTGGATGCCGACCAGGACGGCGAGCGGGATCGGGGCTTTGGTCTCCATGGACGGTGAAGTAGCACGGCGCGGGCAGAAGGCCGAGGAATGGCAGCTGCGATGCTTCCCTGGTCAGCCATCGCGACGCGGCGCAGCCGTCTGAGCTTCGACCCTGCGCCTATGCCTTCCAGGCATAGACCCAGCCTCACAAAGTCTTACCCGCCGCGGGCCGCGACTCCTATGGTTTCCGGGAGGTTCCGCAGGAACCTGCGCAGCAATCAAGGGAAAGGAAGCTGGACCATGGGAAACCTGACCGGCAGGACGGCTCTCGTCACCGGCGGCTCGCGCGGCATCGGCGCCGGGATCGCCAAGCGGCTCGCCGCCGAGGGCGCGAAGGTGGCGATCACCTACACCAAGGGCACGGAGGCGGCGGCATCGGTCGTCGACGAGATCGAGCGCGCGGGCAGCAGCGCCATGGCGGTGCAGGCGGACGCAGCCGACGCCGAGGCCGTCACTGCCGCGATCGAGAAGACCGTCGCGGCCTACGGCCGGCTCGACGTGCTGGTCAACAACGCCGGCACCGCCATCCCCAAGCCGTTCCAGCACACCACCGTCGAGGAGCTGGACCGCGTCATCGACATCAATCTTCGCGGCACCATGATCGCGACGCTGGCGGCGCTGAGGCACATGCAGGATGGCGGGCGGATCATCATGATCGGCTCCTGCGTCGGCGAGCGGATGATGACCCCGGGCCTCGCCGCCTACGCGGCCACCAAGGGCGCCATCAAGATGTTCACGCAAGGGCTGTCGCGGGAGACCGGATCCCGGGGGATCACGGTCAACAACGTCCAGCCGGGTCCCATCGACACCGACCTGAACCCGGCGTCCGGCGACTGGGCGACGCCGCAGATCGCCAACACGGCGCTCAAGCGCTACGGCCACGTCGAGGACATCGCCGCCATGGTGGCCTTCATCGCGGGGCCGGAAGCGGGCTACATCACGGGCGCGAGCCTGACCGTCGATGGCGGCACCAACGCTTGACCGACATCGGTCGCGAGGGCCGAGACAGCAAGAGGCCGTGAGATGGCGTCCATGGACGGTGCCTCGCGCGGTCTGGGGCGACACGCTGCGGATGCATGGCGGCCCCAAGCTGTGACGCGACGCCCGCTGCGACGACGGAGGGCCTGGTCTTCAGCCGGCGCGCTGCGCGCGGTACTCGCGCCGGACGATCTCCATGAGCTCCTCGACCGACGTCGATCTCGCGTGGTTCTGGTACGTCACCTGGCCCCGCTGCATCAGCATGATGCGGTCCGCGATATCCAGCGTCTGCGCGTAGTTGTGCATGATCATGACGATCGACAGGTCGCCTTCCGACTTCAGCCGGGTGATCAGGTCGATGATCAGCCCGGCCTCGCGGGCGCCCAGCGCGGCCAGGGGCGCGGCGCGCCGCCGTAGGCGCGCGCGGTAATTCCCCGCGCGCGCGATGGCGATCGCCTGCCGCTGGCCGCCGGACAGGGCGCCGACCTCGACGTCCACCGACGGCACGTTGACGCCGATCTCCTCGAGACATTCCGCGGCACGTCGACGCATGGCGCGGTTGTTGAGCAGCCGGAACGGGGTCGGGTAGAGGATCTCCCGGTTGAGGAACATGTTGTGGTAGATCGTCAGGGAGTTGGCGAGCGCCAGATCCTGATAGACGCACTCGATGCCGAGCGAACGCGCGTGGTCGACCGAGCGCAGCGCGGTCTCCGCGCCGTCGATGAACAGCCGCCCCGACGTCTGCGACTGGTAGCCGGTCAGGATCTTCATCAGGGTGGACTTGCCGGCGCCGTTGTCGCCGAGGATGCCGAGGATCTCGCCGCGACGCAGCGACAGCGAGATCCCGCTCAGCGCCGACACCGGACCGAACTGCTTGGTGATCTCCTCGCCGCGCATCACCTCGGGCGGCGCGGGAGACTCTTCGCGCATCACGCTCAAGGCGAGGCGCCGCCGCGTCGCAGCCGGTTGATATGGATGTTGAACAGCATCGCCAGCAGGATCGCGCCCCCGAGGATCAGGTTGAAGGTGAAGGCGTTGATGCCGATCAGCGTGAAGCCGTCATTCAGCACGCCGAGCACGATCGCGCCGATCAGGGCGCCGATCACGGTGCCGGAACCGCCGGCCAGCGGCGTGCCGCCGATCACCCCCGCCGCCACCGCCAGGAACATGATGTTGGTGCCGCCCGCGGTCGGGTCGATCGACGAGATGCGGAAGGCCTCCAGCACGCCGGTGAAGGCCGCCAGGGCGCCGCTGATCACGAAGTTGCCGATCTTGATGCGACGCACCGAGATGCCCGCCTCGCTCGACCCCACCGGGTTGGCGCCCGACGCGATGGTGTGCAGGCCCCAGCGCGTGTTGCGCAGCACGACGTGCATGACCACGACGACGCCGAGCGCCCAGAAGAACTCCGAGTAGCCGCCGTGACCCATGACGTTGGCGAAGCCCTGCGAGGCCTCGACGCCCACCGGCGTGCCGTTCGAGATCGTCAGGGTGAAGCCGTTGAGCAGGAACAGCGTGCCGAGCGTGGTGACGAACGACGGCACGCTGAGCAGGATCGTGATCACGCCGTTCAGCAGCCCGACCAGCGCACCGGCGGCGATGCCGAGCAGGATCGACAGCACCATCGGGACGCCGGCCTGGTGGGCGAAATACATCACGAACGGCGCCAGCGCGTAGACCATGCCGGCGGAGAGGTCGATCTCCCCGCCGATCATCAGCATGACCTCGCCGCAGGCCAGGATCGCCACCGGGGCGACGAACTGCGACAGGTTCTGCAG
>CAXTNB010000093.1:4553-8840 GCA_964245385.1 uncultured Acetobacteraceae bacterium
AGAAGCATCGGGCGCATCGGCTAGATCGGGCCGCTGCGCTTGACGAACTCGACCGCGCTGGCACTGCCCTCGTAGCGCGTCTTGGTGGTGAGATACGGCGTCACCGAAGCCTTGGTGACGAACTTCAGGCCGGTGTTGATGTCGGCCGGTCCGACCAGGCCGCCGGAGACCAGGAAGTTGAACATCTCCATCACCGTGTAGTAGCCCTGCAGGTAGGGCTGCTGGTCGATGGTGAAATCGAGATGGCCCTCGTTGATCAGCTGCAGGGTCCGCGGCAGCAGGTCGAAGCCGCCGCCGTGCACGCCCTTGGCGCCCAGGCTGTACTGCTCCATCGCCTCGGCGATGCCCTGGGTGGTGCCGCCGTCGACGGCGAACATGCCTTTGACGTTCTGATGGCCCAGGTAGTAGGCCTTCACCTTGGAGATCTCCTCGTTGACCGTGGCGCCGGTCGCGACGACGTCGATCTGGTAGCCGCGGCCGCTCTTGCTCAGCACGTCCTGCGCGCCGTCGATGCGCGGCTGGATGTTGAGCTGTCCCGGCGTGGCGATGAACAGCGCCACGCGGCCGCCGGGCACCAGCTCGACGATCCTCTGGCCCATCAGCTGGCCGGCCTTGAACAGGTCCTGGCCGATATAGGCCAGGCGCTTGTTGCCCGAAGCGACGGGCGCGTCGGCGTTGTAGGCGAACACCGGGATGCCGGCGGCCAGCGCGCGCTCGACCGGGTCGTTGAAGGCGTGCGGGTCGACCAGGCAGACGGCGATGGCATCCGCCTTGGCCGCGATCGCCGAGTTCATCGCGCTGACCATCTCGGCGGCGACGCTGTTGGCCGAGCCGGTCCACTGGCTGTCCGCGCCGTACAGGGCGCAGGCGTCGCGCATGCCGTTCTGGGTCGCCGTGAAGAATGGGTTGGTGGTGACGTGGTTGACGAACACGAACCGGAAGCGGGGATGCTTGGGGACCAGATCGGCCGCCTCGGCGCGGCCGGCGCCGGCGAGCCCGGCCACCGCCGCCAGCGCCGAGCCGAGCGCACCGGTGCGCAGCACGCCGCGCCGGTCGAGCCCGGCCGCATCTCGTGGATTCGTCACGACCATCTCCGTATTCCCCCCGATGATGTCGCCTTGAGGCGAACGTGCTTGACGCCTGCCGAGCCCGATCGGGCTCGACGTCGTCACCGGTCTGACAGAGATCTGCAAGTCACGTCAAGACCTTACCGAGATGGGCGAGACCCGGCCGAGGGAGTCGAGCCGGCGACCGGGCCGCCGCGAGCGCTATCCGACCTCGACGGACGCCGCGCCGGCCGACAGCGCGCCGATCTCCCTGGCGTCGTGGTGGCCGCGCCGCCGTAGCAGCTGCATCACGTCGTGCGCGGCCTGCGGCGCCACCGCGATCAGCAGGCCGCCGCTGGTCTGCGGGTCGCACAGCAGGTCCTTCTGCCAGTCCGCGAGCTGCGGGCCGAGCCGCACCTCGTGGCCGTAGCTCGCCCAGTTCCGCGTCGCCGCCCCGGTCTTGACGCCGGCCTCGGCCAGCGCCGCGACGCCGTGCAGGACGGGGATGTCGGTCATGCGCAGCGCGGCCCTGAGGCCGGAGCCGCGACACAGCTCCAGCGCGTGGCCGAGCAGTCCGAAGCCGGTCACGTCGGTGACCGCATGCACGCCGGCATGGCCGGCCAGCGCCGCGCCCACCGCGTTCAGCTGCGTCGTCGACGCGATCATCGCGCCGTAGCCGTCTGCATCGAGCCGGTCCTGCTTGAGGGCGGCGCTGTAGATGCCGACGCCCAGCCCCTTGGTCAGGATCAGCCGGTCGCCCGGTCTGGCCGTGCTGTTGCGCATCACGCGGTCCGGATGCACCAGCCCCAGCGCCACCAGGCCGTAGATCGGCTCGGGGCTGTCGATCGAGTGCCCGCCGGCGACCGCGATGCCGGCGGCGGCGCAGACGGCGGCACCTCCCGCCACGATGCGGCGAATGCTGTCGATGCTGATCCTGCCGATCGGCATGCCGACGATCGCCAGCGCCAGGATCGGCGTGCCGCCCATGGCGTAGATGTCCGACAGCGCGTTGGTCGCCGCGATCCGGCCGAACTCGTACGGATCGTCCACCACCGGCATGAAGAAGTCGGTGGTGGCGACCAGCGCCTGGCCGTCGTTGAGACGGTAGACGGCGGCGTCGTCGCCGGTCTCGGTGCCGACCAGCAGGTTGGCGAACGGCCCGGCCATCGGCATGTCGGCGAGGATCTGCTGCAGCACCGACGGCGCCAGCTTGCAGCCGCATCCGCCGCCGTGCGCGAGCGAGGTGAGCCGGGCTTCGCGATCGTTCATGACGGACGCTCCCTCGTTGACGCCCGCGCGGCTTCGCCCAACTGTGACGCGCGATCGCGACCGGGAGGATACAGGCTGCCAGAGGACGCCGAAAGCCAGGCACTGCGGGCGCTGCCGCAGGTGCAACGGCTGCTGGAACTGCCGCAGGCGGCCACGCTGCAACGGCGTGCGTCGCGCCCGGTGCTGATCGCCGCGATCCGTGCGGTGCTCGATGCGGTGCGCGCCGAGCTGCGCCGGGAGCCGGCCGGCGCGGTGCCCTCCGCCGAGGCGCTGCTCGATCGTGCCGAGCGGCGGATGACGGCGGACGCCGTGCCGGGGCTGCGGGCGGCGATCAACGCGACCGGCATCGTGCTGCACACCAACCTGGGCCGGGCGCCGCTGGCCGCGTCGGCGCTGCAGGCGGTGGCCGCGGTCGCCGGGGGCTACTCGAACCTCGAGTTCGATCTCGCCTCCGGCCGCCGCGGCTCTCGCACCCAGGGCATCGAGCCGCTGCTCGCCTCGCTCACCGGGGCCGAGGCCGGGCTCGCGGTGAACAACGCGGCGGCGGCGGTGCTGCTGGCGCTCAGCGCCATCGCCGGCGGAAGCGGGGGCGGCGAGGTGATCGTCTCGCGCGGCGAGCTGGTGGAGATCGGCGGCGGCTTCCGCATCCCCGACGTGATCCGCCAGGGCGGCGCGCAGCTGGTCGAGGTCGGCACCACCAACAAGACGCGCATCGCCGACTACCGCGACGCGATCACGCCGCGCACGCGCATGCTGCTGAAGGTGCACCAGAGCAACTACCGCATCGTCGGCTTCACCGCCGAGGCCGGCATCGCCGAGCTGTCCGCGCTGTCCCGCGAGCGCGGGCTGGTGCTGATGCAGGACCTGGGCAGCGGCGCGCTGCTCGACCTGCGCCGCTTCGGCCGTCCCTACGAGCCGACGGTGCGCGACGCGCTGGAGGCCGGCGCCGACCTGGTCGCGTTCAGCGGCGACAAGCTGATGGGCGGCCCGCAGGCCGGCATCCTGGCGGGCCGTGCCGAGGCGATCGCGCCGCTGCGGCGCCATCCGCTGCTGCGCGCCCTCAGGCTGGACAAGATGTCGCTGGCGGCGCTGGAGGCGACGCTGCGGCTGTATCAGGATCCCGACGCGGCGTCGGCGTCGATCCCGGTGCTGCGCATGCTCGGCCAGGACGCCGCGACCCTGGCCGCGCGTGCCGCCAGGCTGCGCGCGCTGCTCGGCGACGCGGTGGCGGCGACGGTCGAGCCCAGCACCGGATACGCCGGCGGCGGCACCCTGCCGGACAGCGTGATTCCCAGCCACGCGGTGGCCATCGGCTGCGCCGCGATGCCGATCGAGGTGCTGGCGGCGCGGCTGCGCCGGCGGCAGCCGGCGGTGATCGGCCGGCTCGCCGGCGGCCGGCTGCTGCTCGACATGCTGGCGGTGGCGGACGCCGAGCTCGACCCGCTCGCGTCGTCGGTCCGGGCCGCGCTCGCCGGATGAGGCGGCTGCTGCTGGGCGTCGTCGGTCACGTCGATCACGGCAAGACCGCCCTGGTCCGCGCCCTGACGGGCATCGAGACCGACCGGCTGCCCGACGAGCGGCGTCGCGGCATCTCGATCGCGCTCGGCTTCGCGCACCTGCGTCTCGGCGACGACGAGGTCGACCTCATCGACATGCCCGGGCACGAGCGCTTCGTGCGCACCATGGTCTCCGGCGCCACCGGCATCGACGCGGTGATGCTCGTGGTCGCCGCCAACGAGGGGGTGAAGCCGCAGACGGTCGAGCACGTCGACATCGCGGTGCTGCTCGGCCTGACCCGGGCGCTGATCGTGATCACCAAGGTCGACCTGGTCGCCGCGGACGCGGCGGAGGCGGTCGCACGCGGGGTGGCGGCCTTCGCGCGTGCGGCGGGGCTGGACGCGTCGGCGCCGATCCTGACCTCGGCGGCGGCGGGTATCGGCCTGGAGGCGGTGCGCGCGGCGATGGCCTCCGC